>JAUVMT010000045.1 GCA_030600085.1 Gemmatimonadales bacterium
GGCCAGATCGAGCAGCGCCAGCAGCGCCGGGCCCGACAGTGCCGACAGGGTTGCGAGATCCGGGGCGTGGTCCATCAGCGGCCTTCCCGACGAGCCTCGTCGATCAGGTCGGCGAGCTTCGCGAGCTCCTCGTCGGAAAGGTGAGCCGTAGACTCATCCAGCAGCGTCGCCACCGCCTGCGCGGCCGAACCCTCGAAGAAGGTGTCCAGAAGTCGCCGCGTAGCCGATCGGCGAGCTCGATCTCGAGGTACCGTCGGGCCATAGACATATCGCGGCCCATCCTGCCGGTGCCTCAGGTGCCCTTTCTCCTCCAACAGCCTGAGCATCGCGCGTACGGCCGAGTAGCTCGGCGGGTCCGGGAGGTCACGCTGCACCTCGGCCGCGGAAGGGCTCCCGCGCTGATACACGATGTCCATGATCTGGCGCTCGCGTCGCGTCAGATGGATGTGGGGCTGTTTCTGCATCGAACTCTCCCGGCCGCAGGGTGGCTTGGGACATCCCGTCGTCCACCAACTGCTAGGAAACTAGCAGTCTGCTATAAAATTAGCACCGCCCCGCCGTGTGTCAACGTGCCGCTTGGGCGACCGTTCGACTCGAGCTACGAATAGGACACCCGAGCCTCGCGGATGGTTGGAAGAGAAACGGCGGCTCTGGATGTGCTTTGGAGATGTCTGGGAGATGTCCAAGAGGCCCGGGACGGGCGCCCCGGGCCTCTTGGACTCTCACGGTCTCACGGCCCCGCGGGGCGCGCAGCTTATTGCCGAATCGACACGATCTCCAGCGTCTTTCGGCCTTCCTTGTCGCCCTTCCTCCGCTCGTACGAGGTGTACACCATCTTGTCCGGTCCTTCCAGGCGGGTGACCGTCTTCAGTTCCACTTTCTCGCCGGTGACCGGATCCGTGAAGCTTCCGTGCATGACAATGCCGTTGACCTCATCGTCCCATTGGCCGTGATACGTATAGATGCCGGTGCCGAAGTTGTCGATCCACGTTGCCTCGTACCGCTCATCGACGTTGTCGTAGCCGGTCCAGCCCGTTCCCGTGAACGGCATCCCCATCGCGCTGCCCTCTACCGTGTCCAACATGTACCGTCCGCCCATGATCATCTTGCTCGTACTGGTGGCGGTCGTGACGCTGGGTTCGGCGCCGGGCTGCATCCACTGGGTCACCGTCATCGCCCACGTGCCCACGAGCTCCGCGAGCTTCGCGTGGTGCTCGCCGGGGGTCATCGCCTTCTCGTAGGCGGCCATGACCGCTGTCTCATCGTACTCCTGAGCGAGCGCGGGATAGGCCGCCGCCAGGCTCAAGCTCACGGCGAGCGCGACTCCGAAGGTCCTGGGATTCATGTTCATACTGCGTCTCCTGCTGAAGAGCTGCGAGGTTCCGCCCCGCGGGCGGCAAGCACTTGACCATACCCGGTCTCGACGGAGGCGACAAGCGGCGGCCAGGCAGGTCGGGCCGACGGTCCGGCGAAGAGGATCGGAGCGTCAGGCTCTTGCGGCGCTGTTCCCCGATTCGTCCTCGCTGTTGAAGCGCTCCAGGTCCTCTCGGATGATCTTCACGGCGTCGTTCACGGTGCGAGCGCAGTACGGAATGTCCAGGTCCTGTGGGCTGGCCAGGTCGCGCTCTCCGCCCACCATGTGCTCGCGGGCCCAGATCGTCAGCTCCTCCCACATCTCGCCCAGCAGAATCAAGGGGATTCCCGAGACGTGCTTCACCTGGCAGAGCTGCCAGATCATCGCCGCCTCCAGCAACGTGCCCAGGCCGCCCGGCACGACGATGAACGCGCTCGAGAGGCGAACGAAGTGGTGAAGGCGGGAGAAGAATGTGCGATGCCGATAGATCTTCTCCACGAACGGGTTCGGCTCCTCTTCCGTGCCGAGCTCGATCGGCAGGCCGAACGACCGCGTGACGTTGCTCGGATCGCCGAGCTTGGCCCCCTCGTTGGCGGCCTCCATGAGCCCCGGGCCGCCGCCCGTCACGATGTCGCACCCCATGGAGGAGAGCTGCTCGGCCAGCGATCGCACGTCTGCGAAGAGTTGCTCGCCCCGTCTCATGCGAGAAGAGCCGAACACGGTGACCCGATAGTACTGCGGCTTCGGAGGACGTATGCGAGCTAGGTCGTTGACCACAGACCACAGCTCGACGAGAGCATCCTCCACGACCTCGAAGGTCTCCTCTCCCGCCACGACTCGAGAGTTGCTCTTGGCGACTCTGGAGCTGGAGTCGGTCACGTCACTCTCCTTCCGTTGCCCATCCGTTTTCGGCCGGCGACGCCGTCGCGGCCGCGCCGCGCCCGCCGTGCCTCTCCGCCCTCGCTCGCACCCCGGCCGGAAGGACCGCAAGATACGCTCGCGGCGACTCGAGCGGGCGGGGTGTCGCAAGCCGGCGGCGAGGCAAAGGCTTCGCGAGTCGCGACAACTTTGCGCCCGGAATGTGGCCCGGCGGCCACAATCGGCAGCCTCGAGCCCGGCCATCGCACCTCCAGTAATCTGTGAGCAAGAGTCGGGATAACGATATTATGTACGTACTTACCAGACGCCACAAGCGGAATGCACAGAAAGGGCCCGGTCGCGTACAGCTCGTGCAATTCTGCCCTCGCGATGACCCAATATGCGATTCAGACCCAAGAGCTTACGCGCGAGTACTCCACGGTCCGCGCTCTCGATCGACTCTCGCTGGAGATCCCGGCGGGTTCGATCTTCGGTTTTCTCGGATCCAACGGGGCTGGCAAGACCACGACGATCCACCTGCTGCTCGGACTGCTGCGTCCCACGGCGGGGCAGGCCATCGTTCTCGGCTACGACGTCTCCACCGAGATCGACGAGGTTCGCCGCCGCACTGGAGCGCTGCTCGACAATGCGGGGCTTTACGCGAGGCTCGGAGTTCAAGACAACCTCGAGTTCTACGGCAGGATCTGGCACATGCCACGGCGTGAGCGCCGGGCCCGGTCGGAAGAGCTTCTGCGTCAGTTCGGTCTGTGGGACCGGCGGAAGGAGCCGGCGGGTCGCCTCAGCTTCGGCATGAAGCGGAAGCTGGCCATAGCGCGTGCCCTCTTCCACCGACCCGACCTGGTTTTTCTCGACGAGCCCACCGCCGGACTCGATCCCGTGTCGGCCGAGTCGCTGCGACGCTCGCTTGTGGAACTGGTCGCACAAGAGGGCGTCACCGTCTTCCTTACCACTCACAACGTGCCGGAAGCGGGCAAGGTCTGCGATCAGATCGGGATTCTCCGATCCGGTCAGCTGCTTGCCAGTGGCTCGCCCGAAGAGCTCCGCGCATCGGCCGGCTCGAACCGGATCGTGGTGCGAGGCTCGGGATTCACCGAGGAGGCCTTTACGCTTCTCGCGCTTCGCCCGGAAGTCGAGAGCGCGGAGACGAGGGGAGGGACGCTCTACTTGTGTCTAGAGCCCGGTTCGTCGGCAGCTCCGATCATCAGCCTCCTCGCCGGCTGCGGCGTTCAAATGGAAGAGGTGGTCAGGGAGACGACGTTCGAAGATGCCTTTCTTTCCGTTCTGGGCGCCGAGGGTCACCAGCCGGAGCCGGCACGTGTGGCGCGCGGGCGATTCGGAGTGGTGCGAGCCGATGAGGCGTTCGCGCTGAACGTGCCTGAGCGCGAAGGCCACAACCTCTTCGCGGGTGTCGCATGATTCGGGACGTGGCGTCGGTGACCTGGAAGGAGTGGCGCGAGCTCACGGCGGCCGAGGGCCGGGAGTCCGGGCTGCTCGGTCTCGTCCTATTCGTCGGCCTGCTCGGTCTGTTTCTGCCGTATCAGGTGGGAAGAAGCTGGCTGAGCGCGCCCTGGGTCATGCTGTTCTGGATCTGGGTCCCGATCTTTCTCATGACGACCGTGACGGCAGACACGTTTGCCGGCGAACGCGAGCGGGGGACTCTGGGGAGCCTGCTCGCAACTCGGCTTCCGGACAGGGCGATTCTGGCGGGGAAGATCGCCGCCGCGGTCACCTACGTTTGGGGGGCGACGCTCTTGAGTGTGCCGCTGAGCCTGATCGCGATCAACTTCAAGGCGTCCGGCCCGCTCGCCTATTATACGCCCGGCCAGCTGAGCACGGTGGCCACGCTCGCCCTGCTTTCGTCCATCTTCGGGGCGGCGCTGGGGGTGCTGGTTTCACTGCGCTCGCCGACGGTGCGCCACGCTCAGCAGACCTTCAGTTTGGGCGTTCTGGTGGCCTTCGTATTTCCCGTTTTCGGGCTTCAGCTGCTCCCTGCCGCCACCAAGACGGGACTGATCCAAGCGCTGGTGTTCGGTGAGGCAGGGCGGGTGGCCCTGGTCCTGGCCGCGGTCTTCATCGTGTTGGATGTACTGCTTGTCACCGCGGCCATGGTGCGGTTTCGCAGGGGCCGCCTCCTACTGAACTAGAGTCGGACCGGAGTAACGGCAGTAAGGAGTAGAAGTAATGTCGATGTCGGAACGGAGCCGCGATGTTCATCTCGTTACGCGAAGCAGCAGACGGCAGGATCCGGAGGTCACCGCGCTCCGAGCCCGCGGACTCTCTCTCCTCGCGGCCAACTGGCGGATGCGGATTCGAGGAGATCGGCGGCCCCCGCTGCGACCGCTCGGAGCGCAGCTGACCGCTCCGTCCCTCAACGGGGACGGGGACCTCGCGCACGTCGATTACCGCAATCCTACGAACGGAACCGCTCCGCGCCTCAGGATGCCAAGCGAGGACGGAGGCCCGACGACCCCCGAAACCGGCGTCCTGGTCTTTCCCAAGATCGTGTTTCCGCCCCCAGAGAAGCCCGTGCGAGGCCCTCTCTCGTGGGCCTACTGGTCGGCCCGCCGCAAGTAAGCAGGTCGGCAGCCGGGTTCTCGATCTCCTCTCATCCTCGCGGCACAGGCACGAGCGCCATGGTCGTGCCACATCGTCTCGACCCTTAGATTCCGGGCCATGGAGGGATGTCCGTTTTGCGAGTTGCCCGAGGAGCGGATCCGCATCGAGGGGGAGCACGGTTTCGTCGTCCGAGACGGCTACCCGGTCGCGGCGGGGCATCTTCTCATCGTTCCCCGTCGCCACGTCGAGAGCGTCTTCCACCTCTCTCAGCCTGAGCAAGACGAGCTCTGGGAGCTCACGGGGCGCGCGCGCGGTCTGCTGATTCGGGAGGCCCGGCCCGAGGGCTTTACGATCGGGATCAACGACGGGCTCGCCGCCGGACAGACGGTGCCTCATGCCCACATCCACGTGATCCCGAGGCAGATCGGTGACGTGGCGGATCCGACCGGGGGCATCCGCGCGATTATCAGCCCGCGAACGGCGCGCTACTGGGAGCATTCCTGACCGATGCGCCTCATACGCGAGTTGGAGAGGCTGCAAGCGGAGCGAGGTTATCTGGACGAGGCCTCCCTCGGAGAGCTGTCCTCCCGCCTTGGCGTTCCGCTTTACCGTTTGGAAGGCTTGGTCTCCTTCTATCCCCACTTCAAGACCGAACCGGCACCTCCGGTCACGATCTCGGTTTGCCGCGACATGAGCTGCCACCTGGCGGGGGCCGAGCACGTCGCCGACGCGTTGAGGAAGGAGCTAGCCGGCACGGAGGATCTGGCCGTCGAGGAAGCCTCTTGCCTCGGATGCTGCGAGCTGGCCCCCGCCGCGAGGGTGAATGGCCATCCCTGCCAGCTGCAGGACGCGGCGGAGTTGGCCTCCTCCATGCCGGAGGGCGACCCCGTGCCGGATGGTGAGAAGCCGCCTTGGCGGAGCGATCCGTATGCGGAGGATGAGCGCTACGGCGTTCTGCGAGCCGCGCTGGAGTCCCCGTCGCCGACCGACGAAGCGGAGCGGATTGTAGAGGCACTTCAGGAATCGGGGCTTCGCGGCATGGGGGGAGCGGGCTTCCCGACCGGACTGAAGTGGAAGCTCGTCCGGAGTGAGGAGGCGCGGCCGAAGTACGTCGTGTGCAATGCCGATGAGAGCGAGCCGGGCACCTTCAAGGATCGCGTGATCATGGAGGAGCTTCCACATCTCGTCGTGGAGGGGATCGCTCTCGGCGCATTCGTCGTGGGGGCGGAGAAGGGCATCATCTACCTCCGGCACGAGTATGGACGCGCGAAGGCGGCGCTGGAGGCCGAGCTCGACCGGGCCCGGGCTTCCGGGCTGCTCGGCAGCGGCGTTCTCGGGAGCGATTTCAGCCTGGAGATAGAGATCTTCGTCTCACCGGGTGGATACATCCTGGGCGAAGAGACCGCTCTGCTCGAAGCCCTGGAGGATCGGCGCGGCGAGCCGCGTAACAAGCCGCCCTTCCCGGGTCAGGTGGGCCTTGACGGCCTTCCGACGCTGATGAACAACGTGGAGACGCTCGCGCTGGTACCGGGAATACTGCGCCGAGGCGTCCCATGGTGGGAGTCGGCCGGGAGGGACGGGCATGCGGGGCTGAAGTTCATCTCGGTCTCGGGCCACGTGGAGAGACCGGGTGTCTACGAGATC
This sequence comes from Gemmatimonadales bacterium, assembly GCA_030600085.1. Taxonomy (GTDB): domain Bacteria; phylum Gemmatimonadota; class Gemmatimonadetes; order Palauibacterales; family Palauibacteraceae. Next base: position 6,434 of record JAUVMT010000045.1, read on the forward strand.
CCGACGGGAACGACGGTCGCCGAGCTGATCGAGCTCGCGGGCGGCGTCTCGGATGATCGGGCGCTGAAGGCCTTCGCGCCCGGTGGGGCCTCATCCAACTTCCTCCCCGCCGATCACGCGGACGTCCCGATCGATTTCGCGACGATCGAAGAGAGAGGCAGCATGATGGGGTCGGGTGCGCTCGTCGTGGTGGGCGAAGGCACGCCCTTGCTGCCCCTCGCCGCCAATGTGGTTCGCTTTTTCCGCAACGAGTCCTGCGGGAAGTGCGTTCCATGTCGCCTCGGCACGCAGAAGGCCACGGAGATGCTCGAGGCGACGCTCGAGAGCGGGGTACCGCTCGACTGGTCGGTGATCCGGAAGCTGGATCTCCTGCTCCGCGAGACATCGATCTGCGGTCTGGGGTACGTGGCGTTGAACCCGCTCACATCGGTAGCCGAGCACTGGCCCGAGGAGGTCCCCGGGTGCTCCGCCGAAGCTCCAGGATCGGGAATCGTGGCGCCACACGGGCAGCGGTGAGCAGATGATCGACCTGACTATCGATGGGCGGGCGGTCCAGGTTCCGCCGGGAGCGACGATTTGGGAGGCCGCCCGGTTGCTGGGTATCGACCTCCCGGTCCTCTGTCACGATCCGAGGCTGGAACCCGTCGGCGTGTGTCGGCTGTGCCTGGTAGAGGTCGGGGAGCCCAAGCTGACGGCGGCCTGCGTCCGGGGCGCGGAGGACGGGATGGAGGTGCGCACGTCCTCGGAGCGGCTCGAGGTCTGTCGACGGGGCTTGGTGGAGCTTCTCCTCTCGGATTACCCGATCGACGCTTCAGGCCGTCCGAAGACGGGATCGGATGCCCTGCTGGCTTTGGCGTCGGAGTTGGGCGCGGATTGGCCCGATCGACGATCCCGGAGCGGCGAAACGGGCGAGGCCCCGAGGTCTCGGACCGAGCCCGCGGGCGGGATTCCGGCTGGCCAGGGCCGACCACTCGACGGCACGTCGAAGGTGATCTTCGTTGACCACCAGGCGTGCATCCTATGCGACCGCTGCATCCGCGGCTGCGACGACCTGCAGGTCAACGAGGTCATGGGCCGCACCGGAAAGGGCTACCAGACGCGGATCGCCTTCGATCTGGACGCGCCGATGGGCGAGAGCACCTGCGTATCCTGCGGGGAGTGCGAAAAGGTCTGTCCGACCGGCGCGCTGTCGCTCCGGGTGTGGGAGGAGCCGCCGAAAGATGCGGCCGGATCCGGCAACACGGGCTGGGAGGTTTTGTGACCACCACGACGCTGCTCGGCGAGCTGAAGAAGCGCGGCGTGAAGGTGCGCCGGAGAGGCGAACGGCTGCTCCTCCGCGACCTGCACGGCGCTCTGACGCCGGAGCTACGGGCGGCGATCGACGCCCACCGCGAGGAGCTGCTCGCGACGCTCGACGGGGCCGAGCGATCGACGTTGAGGTCCGTCGATTCGGTTTGCCCGTACTGCGGGGTGGGCTGTGCGATCCGGTATTTCGTGGACGAGGCGGAGGACCGGATCCGGTACGCGGATGGCCGGGAGAGTCCGGTCAATCACGAGCGCCTGTGCGTGAAGGGGAGGTTCGGGTTCGACTACACGAGCCATCCGGACAGACTGCAGACCCCGCTGATCCGGAAAGAGTCCGCCTACCCGAAGGGGCCGCTCTCCACGGAGGTGCGCGGCGAGCGCAAGCGGCGACCCGGTGGACTCGTCGACTACGACGAGGTGCTGCCGCACTTCCGCGAGGCGACGTGGGAGGAGGCACTGGACCTGGCGGCGACGCGGCTCGTGGAGATCCGTGACCGAGACGGATCCGGCGCGCTCGCAGGATTCGGGAGCGCGAAGTGCAGCAACGAGGAGGCCTATCTCTTTCAGAAACTGGTGCGTGCGGCGTTCGGAACGAACAACGTCGACCATTGCACGCGGCTGTGTCATGCCTCGTCCGTGACCGCCCTCCTCGAGACGATCGGCTCGGGGGCGGTCACGAACGTCTTCGGCGATGTGCAAAACGCGGACGTCGCGTTGATCGCCGGCTCCAACACGACCGGCAACCACCCCGTGGCGGCCACCTTCATCAAGCAGGCGCGAAAGAGCGGGCGCACCAAGCTCATCGTCGTCGAGCCGCGACGGATCCAGATGGCCGACCACGCGGACTACTTCCTCCAGATCGATTCAGGCACCGACGTCGCGTTCTACAACTCCTGGATGCACGTCCTCATCGAGGAGGGTCTCATCGACGAGGCGTACATCGCAGAGCGCACCGAGGGCTTCGAGGAGCTGAAGGCCGTGGTGGCCGGCTACTCCCCGGAGGTCGCCGCAGGGATCTGCGGAGTGGAGCCCGGCCTGATCCGGGAGGCGGCACGCACCTTCGGCCGCGCGGAACGTGCGATGATCTTCTGGGGCATGGGCATCTCGCAGCACACGCATGGTACCGACAACTCGAGGTGCCTCATATCCCTCGCCCTGATGACCGGAAACATAGGCCGCGAGGGCACGGGTCTTCATCCGCTGCGCGGACAGAACAACGTTCAGGGGGCGTCCGACGCCGGCGTCATCCCGATGGTCTACCCCGACTATCAGAGCGTCGCGGATCCGGCAGTACGCGAGAAGTTCGAGCAGGCCTGGGGCGTGGAGTTGGACGCGAAACCGGGCCTCACGGTGGTCGAGATCATGGGCGCGGCCCTCGACGGCGTGATCAGGGGCATGTACATGATGGGAGAGAACCCCTTCCTCTCCGATCCCAACGTGAACAAGGTGCGCAAGGCTCTTACGAACCTCGAGTTCCTGGTCGTGCAGGACATCTTCCTCACCGAGACCGCCGAGTTCGCCGACGTGATCCTCCCGGCGACCACCTTCTTCGAGAAATCCGGGACGTACACGAACACCGACCGTCGCGTGCAGGTGGGCCGCAAGGCTCTGCAGCCACCTGGCGGCGCCCGCCAGGATTGGGAGATCACCTGTGAGATCGGCGCGCGGATGGGGTATCCGATGGAGTACGACTCGCCGGAGGAGGTGTTCTCGGAGTTCACCGCCCTCGCTCCCTCGTATGCCGGGCTCACCTACGACAACCTCGGGCTGACCGGAAAGCTCTGGCCCTGCCCGGATCCGAGCGAAGACGGCATCCAGGTTCTCTTCGGAGACCGCTTCCCGACGGCTAGCGGCAGGGGGAAGTTCGTGCCCGCCGAGTTCGCGCCGGCGAAGGAGCTGCCGGACGAAGAGTATCCGTTCGTGCTCAACACGGGTCGGAGACTCGAGCACTGGCACACGGGCACCATGACACGTCGCTCGCGAGCGCTCCACGCGATCCGGCCGGGGCCGGTGGTCGACATGCATCCCACGGACCTGGAGGCGCTCGGCGTGGAGGACGGCGAGCTGGTGGAGGTGGCGTCCCGGCGGGGATCCATCGTGCTGCCCGCCGCGAGCTCGGACCGTATGCTGCGCGGCGCCGTGTTCATCCCGTTTCATTTCAGGGAAGCGGCCGCGAACCTCCTGACCATCGATGAGCTGGATCCGGCGGGGAAGATCCCAGAGTACAAATTCTGCGCGGTGCGAGTCTCGCCGGCGTCTTGAGCGGAGGCGTCTATTCCGTGGGCGAAGAGGGCTCGTCGATCGACGAGAACGCCCGTCGCGCCAGCGCCGTCAGCGTCTGAGGGGGCAGGTCCCCGACAAGAGCGTGCTCGAAGACGGCGTCCCGCCAGCTGACGATGCTGATCCCCCGCTCCGACGACGAGCGAAACTCAGTCTCCCCGACCGGTGCGTCGCGCGTCGGTACGCGGTAATGGGCAATCGTGTGCTCGCCGATGGCGTACTCGACCATCGCCGCCTGCCGGTCCGCCAGCAGGCACACCATCGCGCGCGTCATCCGGCCCTCAACCAGCGTCACGGGGCGTACGCCGACGCCCATCTCCTGCAGGAAAAAGCGCGAGACCGCAGCCGGATCCGGCGAGTGGATGGCGTGGTCCTGGACGGCCCGGTTCAGGTAGTCCTGCGCATAGGCCTCCCGGATATCACCAGGGGCGCTCATACGAACGATCGCGGCCGCCGCCAGGAGAACTACGACGGCGGCGGCGACCGCCGCCCCCTCCCGCCGAACGCGCGCGGGAAGGCGGGTCAGTCGAAGAACCTCGCCCGCCTCGGACGGCTCCCGTCGCGATCCGATTCCTCTTCCAGCGGCTTCGAGTCTCGCCTCACGGGCGATCGCTTCGCGGATCCGCTTCCGCAGGCTCTCCGGCGCACGCGCTCCCGTTCCGTACGTGGACACGGCGCGGACCAATGCCGCGTCCCGGGCGAAGAAGTCGCGGCATTCGGCGCAGTGGCCCAGGTGCATGCGAGCCGCTTCATCCTCCTCGGAGTATGCTCTCGGCTGTTCCAGGGGCCAAAGCGTCTCCCGCACCGCCTCGCAGTTCAGGGCGTCGCGATACACAGCGACCCTCCTCTGTAGCACAACCTCAACTTACAGTAGCACAATGACATAGGCGTGTTATTCCCCATCGCTCTCAACCGGTAGCATCGACGTCCAACTCAATAACGCAGGAACCGCCTTCGCGGTTCACGTCAACTGGGCCAGAAGACCGGAACGAGCAGAGTGGTGAGAATTCCGAGGAGGATGGTGAGGGGCGTACCGACCTTGAGAAAATCGGTAAAGCGGTAACCGCCCGGTCCGTAGATGAGCACATTGGTCTGGTAGCCCATCGGCGTCATGAAGGACGCCGATGCGGCGAACATGACCGTGATCAGCAACGCGTAGGGGTTCATCCCGAGCTGTGCGGCAACGAACAGGGCGATGGGGGCCACGACCACCGCGGTGGCGACGTTCGACATCACGGCCGTGAGCAACGCGGTGATCAGGAAGATGCCGGCGATTACGGCAGTGGGCGCCACCTGGCCGAGGCTTTCGCTGAGGGAGGTGATGAGCCATGCGGCCGCTCCGGTCGTCTCCATCGCGATGCCCAGGGGAAGCAAGCCGGCCAGCAGGAAGACCACCATCCAATCCATCTCCGAGTAGATCTCGTCCAGTCGCACGCAGCGCGTAAAGACCATGAGAACGACTCCGATCAGCGCGGCAGGCATGATCGCCAGCAGGCCCGTGGTCGCGGCGATCACCACACTCAGGAGGATTCCCACCGAAACGAGAGCTCGAGGTCGATCCCGCACCGGCACTCCGACCATCCGGAGAGGAACGAAGCCCGGCTCCTCGGCGAGCGCATCCAGGGCCGAAACGGGCCCGTGGACCAGCAGCAGGTCGCCGAAGGCCAGACGCAAGCTCTCGAGCTTGTCCCGAATCGTGACGCCGTGGCGCTGAATGGCGAGGACCATTGCGCCGTGGCGCTGCTGGAACCGGGCTTCGCCCAGCGTGTGCTCGGCGAGCGTGCAGTGAGGCCCGATCATGACCTCCATGAGCCGGGCATTCTCCGAGATGAAGTCGATGGCGCTCTTGGCACGACGAGCCGGCGGGTCCAGGCGCTCGTTGCGGGACAAGGTCAGTAGCTGCTGAGGCGTGCCCTGTGCATAGAGGATGTCGCCTTCGACAATGCGTCGCTCCGAGCCCGGCGCCCACACCGA
>JAUVMT010000057.1 GCA_030600085.1 Gemmatimonadales bacterium
CGTGGCCTGGCATCCGACCAGATAGGCGTACTGCGCGAGCTTGTCGTCGAAGATCTGTCGGAAGAGCATCGTGTCGTCTCCTCCTAGTCGTGCCTAATCGTGCCTAGTGGTGCGGCAACCGAGGCGCGAAGTAGCCGTAGGCCCAGGCGCCCGCCAGGGCGGCGAACAGCGCCACGAACATCACGGACAATCCGTTCCCGATCAGCGCGTAGATGGGCCCAGGGCACGCGCCGAGCAGCCCCCAACCCAGCCCGAACAGGGAGCCGCCGATCCAGTAGCGATAATTGAGGCCGGCCGACGGCTTGACCTTCGTCTCGATCTCCTGGCCGTCCAGCGTCCGCATCCCGCGGCGCTTGATCAACCACGTCGCCAGGGCCGCCACGGCGACCGCGGAACCGAGGATTCCGTACATGTGAAAGCCCTGGAAGCGGAACATCTCCTGGATGCGGAACCAGGAGATCACCTCCCCCTTCGTGAACACGATTCCCAGGAAGACTCCCATCGGCACGTAGCGCAGGACGTCTCTTCGCTCGTGCATCGGGCTACCAGGCGCCGAAGAGGACGGGAAGCAGGAGGTGCGTCGCCACGAGCCCGCCCGCGAAGAAGCCCAGCACGGCGACCAGCGACGAGAACTGGAAGGTCGACAGGCCGCTGATCGCGTGGCCGGATGTGCAGCCGTCCGCATAGCGGGCGCCGAAGCCGACGAGGAAGCCGCCGACCACGACCATGACGAAGCCCGGTAGGGTCAGAAGCCCGCTCCAGCTGATGAACTCGCTCGGGACCATGCCTTTGAAGTCGCTGATGCCGAGCGCCTCGAGATCCGCGTGGGTGGCCGGGGAGATGCCGACGACGGGATCCGGACTGGCCAGCAGCGTGGCCGCGATCGCCGCACCGCCGATGATCCCGAAGATGAGCATCAGCCGCCACATCCCACGCTTCCAGTCGTAGCGGAAGTACTCGATCTGCCCTGGGGCGGCAGCGGCACAGATCTGACGGAAGCTCGTGGAGAGCCCGAACTTCTTGCTTCCGGCCAGGAGAAGAAGTGGCACGATGAGGCCGATCAACGGTCCGGCTACCCACCAGGGCCACGGCTGCGAGAGGGTTTCGATCACGCTCGGGTCTCCTTGTGGCTTCGTCCCGCTCTTCGGGCGCTCGTCGTGGAACGCTTACGGTGCTTTGGAGACACCTGGGCTCCAGGAGGTTCCCGCGCCCATCACATCTCGGCGAATCTCTCCGTCAGCACATCGCGCACGGCATCCGGGAGCTCTCCGTCCGAGATGTGCTGGCAAGCGTCGTGGGCCATGTCCAATGAAAGGAAAAGGGAACGACAGCGCTCGCAAACGGCCTCACGGGGCACGGGGAAGGGGACGCCCCTGTCGAGCGCGTCCTGCTTGGCCTTCAAGAGGTCGAGGCACTCGCGGCGGGCGTGGTCCGGCGGCGAGCCCGTGCGTGTCGGCAACTCGGCATTCAGAACACGCCGCAGCTTCATCCGCGCTCGGTACAGTCGCGTCTTGATCGTCCCCTCCGTCAGTCCCATGATATCGGCGATCTCTGCCACGGATAGATCGGCCATCTCCTTGAGAACCAACGGGATACGGAATGCGTGAGGGAGCTCGCCGATCGCACGCTGAACGCTCTCCCGCACCCTCTCCCTATCGAGCGTCTCCAGCGGGTGCTCGTCGTCGACGGCCGCCAGGACGCCTTCGTCGCGCGTGGGCAGAAGCTCGGAGAGCGATTCCAGGTGCCGGGGCTCGCCGGCCCGCTTCCGCTTCATTCGCTGGCAGGTGCGGGCTGCGATGGTGTACAGCCAGGTGGACGGCTTGGACCGCCCCTCGAACCCGTCCCAGCCCCGGTAGGCCCGGATGAAGGTCTCCTGGACGAGATCTTCAGCCGTCTGGGGGTCTCCGCATACCTGGAGACCCAGCCGGTAGATCTGGCCGCCGTGCTCGTCCAGCAGGCGTGGGATCGCCGCCTCCGCCGTCTCGGTCATCATCACATCTGCCGTCTCAGTCATCATCACATCTGCCGTCGAGCTCTCAAGAGTCCTCGCCACTGGCGTGGCTCCCGGAATCATGTTAACAGAATAGGCGACTACGGCTTCCGGAGGATTCGAGATCGCTACGAAGATGTGCCCAGGTCACCTGCGCCTGCCGCTAATCTGCGCCGCCCTGGGCCTGGTGATCAACGCGGGCCCGCTGCTCGGCCAACAGGAGCAGCGAAACGGGTTCGGTTTCAGCGGGTCGCTAGGCTGGTCCACGATCAGTGGCGACTACAGCGAGCTGATCACAAGCGGTATCCCCGGCGAGGGGTCCATCTGGTACCAGCCGGGCTGGTGGCGTGTCGGCGTCTCGCTCCACGTCGCGTCCTACGATGTCGTGGAGCCCTTCTCGAGCGAGAGCATCAGCCAGGTGGAGTTTCAGCTCTTCGGCACCTTCCTCTTCCTCCGGGGCAACCTCTTTCAGCCGTACGCACAGGTCCGGGCGGGAGCCACCCGCTGGCGGCCGGAAGGGCCGATCTTCGACCCCAATCCCCCGCCCCCGGACGTGCCTCCGGGAGAGAACCCAGCGCCGGGCCGAGACGGGTTCCAGGGAGGACTGGTGATCGGATCGGAGTTCTGGGTCACGAAGAACTTCGGCATCGACGTGGGTGGCTTGTTCTCGGCGTTCTCCACGGAGGATCTGGACGTCCCGATCCTCGGGATTACGGGCCTCTCCTCCGGCTCCGAGCTCGGCTTCCGCGTCGGCGTGGTGTGGTTCCCGTGAGCCGCGCCCATCGGATGACGGACACGGCGATCCGAAGCGCAGGCCGACGGACGGCTCGGCGCCTGGCGCCACTCGCCGTCGCGACCATGGTCGCTGCGGCCCCTCCGGCGCTGCAGGCCCAAGAAGCGGGCCCGAGGGCTTCGGCGGATGCGATCGCCCTCGCCGCACGGCTCCCGGCGTCGAGCGACACGACTCGTTTCTCCGCCTTCTTCCCACCTGGCGCTCTCACGCTGAGTGGGAAGACGGCTCGGGCCGGTCCGGATCTGACCAATCGGACGCGCTTGATGACCACGTCGGGCGGCACGGCCGAGCTGCTCCAGGAGCTCTTCGAGGAGAGCAGCCAGGATCCGTCCGCCGCTGAGGATCCGCCCGCCGCTGAGGATCCGTCCGCGGCTGAGAACGGCCCACAGGCAGACGGTGCTCGCTACGACGTCTGGGGCGCGAAGCGCAACCCCGGCCAAGCGATCGGCGAGGTCGCCGGGATCAACGCCCTCATCTGGTTCTTCAACGAGTACATCCGGGGCGGCAACTTCACGTCGGTCAACCCGAAAAGCTGGTGGTTCAACATCTCGCACGGCTTCTTCTACGACGACAACCACTTCAAGACCAACATGTTCGCGCACCCCTACCACGGGAGCCTCTACTTCAACTCAGCGCGCTCGAACGGCATGAGCTACTTCGAGTCCGTGCCGTTCGCGGTCTTGGGGAGCTTCATGTGGGAGTGCTGCGCCGAGACGCACCTGCCGGCCTGGAACGATTGGGTCATGACCAGCCTCGGTGGCTCCTCGATCGGCGAGATGCTGTACCGGGCCGGCTCCGGCTTCCTGGACAACGAGCGGGCGGGGGGCAGCCGCACGATGAAGGAGATCGGCAACTTCCTCCTGAACCCGATGCGCGGCCTGAACCGGCTCACCTCGGGGCGCTCCGGCAGGATCTATCCGAACCCGGCTGATCCGTACGATCGTATCCCGCCGAACCTCAGCACCTTCATGAAGGCCGGCATCCGGCTCATCGGTGATCGCTCCACGAGCGAGAGCTTCGAGACCGACACGACCATAACGACGGCGTTCTTCGAGTTCGACATGAACCACGGGAACGTCTTCAAGGACACGCGGAGGAAGCCGTTCGACTTCTTCACGTTGGGCGTGCAGCTCAACTTCGGAGACACGGAAACGATCGGACGGCTGCAGATCCACGGGAACCTCTTCACGAGCGATATCGCGAAGGGCGAGAAAACCCACCACGTCTTCGCGATCACGCAGAACTACGACTACGTCAACAACACGGCCATCGAGTTCGGAGGTCTGAGTTACGGGGCGGCTTTGTTCTCCAGGTTCGAGATGTCAGAGACCTGGGCCTTCAACACCGACGTGAACCTTCACCTCTACCTGCTCAGCGCGGTGAACTCCGAGTTCGCGTTCGTCGGCGCTCGTCCTCCGAATACGGAACGGTTCCGGGAGTACGACTTCGGAATGGGCCCCGGCATCTGGGCTCGCTTCGGTTTCTCGCATCGCGGACGGCAGGTCGCGAACTTCTTGTATCGCTTCACGTTCAGTGAGACGATCAACGGATCCGCGACGAATGGCGCCGACACCCACCACACGATCCAGTGGGGCGGCTTCCAGGGGGTCTTCCCGATCGGCCGCTGGGGCGTCGGCGCCGACATCCTCGTGTACGTACGCCGGAGCTTCTTCGAGGACGCTGGTTTTCAGGACATCAAGCAGAATGTCGGCCAGGTCCGCTTCTACGGGGTCTTCCAGAGCTTCTAGTCGCCACGTGCCCGCCCGTCTCTCGCGGGCGATCTGCCCAGGATTCTTGCGCATGCGACCCTTCGCACTCCGCCTGGCGGTTTGTTGCATCTGCGTTCCGGCATGGGTCCAGGGCGGGCCCGGCCAGGCACGTGCGCAGGAGACGACCGGATCGGCCGGCGCAGCGATCGGCGGGGCAGCGCTCGGGGCGGCCTCCGGCGCGATGCTCGGCGTGACGGCCAGCCTGATCCCGTGCTCGAAAACACTCTCCCAGTTGCCTTGCGCCCGTGCCTCGACGCTCTCGGCGGGCCTGATCGGACTCGGCAGCGGGACGCTCGTCGGCGCCTGGGACTCGGGGCGGCTCGGGAGCGCCGCCAAGGGGGCGGCGATCGGCTTCGGGGCTGGCGCGGCCGTCGGCTTTGTAGCCAAGGAGGTTGTCCGGCAGTACGGCTGGCTGGACGTGCTCTCGTTCGGCGCCATAGGCATGGCGTTCGGCGCCCAGCCGGAGGGGGCCGCGCTGGGACTCGGGGCAGGAGCGTTCGTCGGTTCGGTGCTCTGGCTGGCGATCCCTTCCTACGAGCTGCCCGACCTGGCGGCCGCCGGTCTCATCGGCATGGCGGCCGGCGGCCTGGCCGCATGGGTAATCGACGCTGTCGAGGCTGACACGAGCGGCGGATCCGGCGTCACGATTCCGTTCTCCTTTCGGATATGATCGGCTCGGCTCGAGTCTGCGCCGCAGGAATCACCGCGCTGCTTAGCGCCGCGTGCGCGACGTCGGCCGGCATGCGTCTGGGGCCGGAGAACCGCGCGTGCCCGGACCGTGCTGCGGCCGCCTCCGGCGGAGGCATAACCTGGTACAGTCCCGCCGGCCCGAGCGACGAGACGAGCAACGAGCGATGGTGCGAGACCGTCGGATCCCCCGTCCTGGAGCGGCTCACGCGCGCCTCCTTCCCTAGTCCCGGTCCCGCGGACTCGATCGCGGTCGTCACCTGGAACATCTGGATCGGCGGGGGCGATGTGCCTCTCTTCCTCGAGGAGGTGCTCGGATACGAGTGCCATCCGACCTCGCCGGGGCTGGATGCCGGCTCCTCCCACTTCGTCCTCCTTATCCAGGAGGCTTTCCGGCGGTCGGAAGCGATCCCGGACGTTCCGGAGTCGTTCACGTTTCCCCCGCGCATCGTCCCCAGATCGCCTCCGGAGGGGTGGCCGGACATCGTGGAACTGGCCCGTGACTGTGGCCTGGCGCTGTTCTACGTGCCTTCGGCGCGCAACGGCCCGGAGACGGTCGGGGGTGAACGGGAGGACAAGGGCAACGCGATTCTCTCGACGCTCCCGCTGGAGGATGTCTTCGCGATCGAGCTGCCGTTCGAGGCCGGCCGCAAGGTGGCTGTCGGAGCTACACTTTCGTTGACGGGTGGGACGAGGCTTCGGGTCGCGAGCGTGCACCTGGATGTCGCATCGACACTGTTCCGGACGCTCACCACTGCGAACACCACTCGTCTCAGGCAGGCCGCCGGCCTGATCGAGGCTCTGGCGCTGATCGAAACGGGCGGAGTAACGAGCGGGATCGTCAGCGTCGGCTCCGGAGAGACCGCCTGCGGAGACCTGCCTGCTCCGATCGCCACGGTGGCCGCCGGCGACTTCAACACCTGGTCGGCCGGCGAAAGCGCGATCGACCAACTGCGACTCTGCTTCCCCGACTCGCCGCTCTGGGACGGGAAGCCGACCTATGGCTCGTTTCCGACCGATTTCATCTTCTTTCGCCGTGCCGCGGACGGGCGGGTCGTGTACGTGGGTGGGTCACAAAGGCGCATCGAGAAGCGTTATGGGTCCGACCACCAGGCCCGGATCGCGTGGTTCGATCTCAGCGAGTAGATTTGCCTCGTAGGGGGAGAGGGGATCCAAGACTGCAAGTTTTTTTGGGGTGCCGCGGACTAACCTTGAACGAAACAGGATCTTCGGAATGAACGCCTTTGAATCGAGATCGCGAACGTTGCCTCACCGCCGGCTGCTCGGCGGTCTGTCGCTCTCGGCGATCGGCCTCGCTGCTCTCGCCGGCTGCGGCGACCTCAGCGACTTCGTCAAGCCGATCACCCCCGCCGAGATATCGGGTGAGTGGCACGCGACCGACCTCGTGATCACCAACGCGAGCAACCCGACCATCTCGTTCCAGCCGCTCGCGGCTGGAGGCGCCGCCTTCCTGCGCTTCTCGATCGACGGCGACTTCCAGTCGATCATCCAAACCCCAGGGCAGGACGACGACGTCGAGACCGGTACCTACCAGATCGAGGGGGACTTCATCCTTGTGGAGCCCACCGAGGCGCCGGAGGACACCATCCACCTCGCCTACGAGTTCCAGACGTCCAAGACGGCGTTCTCGTTGACGCTCATCTCCGACGACTTTGACTATGACTTCGACGGCGACGGAAACGAGGTGCCCGCCCTGCTGTTCACGGTCGTGATCCGGTAACGAGCATTGGCCGGTGGTGGCCCTCACCACCGGCCGTTTCTTCGGCGCCTGCCGGCGGCCTCTCTCCCCCACATAAGACCACCCCGCTAGTTTTCAATACTGCTTGCCCCAGCCCGGCCACCTAGCCCGATGAGGCCGGATCTCAGAACCGGGGCCCTCGGGGGCCCGCCGGAAGCATTGCCAGGCCGACCGTGAGGAAGCCATGAAGAACCCAGCTTTCCATTCGCCGACGAGCCTGCCTCGCCTCGGACCGGGCGCGGCTCTGCTGTTTGCCGCTGTGATTGCCACCGCTGCCTGCTCGACGGCCCCGCCGCCGCAATCGGCCCTGATAAGCAGCGCGCCCGACATCGAGATGCCGACCACCGAGCTTCGGCTAAGGGTGTACGGCTACAGCGAGGTGTTCACGGGTGACGTGGAACAAGCCGCAGATCGCATCCTCAAGGCGACCGACGACCCAGAGATCGAGCGGCAGGCCCTCAGGTGGAAGCTGAACATCCTCTCGGCGGCCCAGGTGGCGGCGTTCGCGCTGGATCCGCTCATCGGTCTCTACGACATGTGGGCCCTGGCCGTGCAGATGAGGCGGTTCTTCGAGACGGGGCCGGGCAGGGAGGTCTTTGGCGAGCACCAGCCGATCGCGATCGAGACGTCCCGCAGATTGGAAGAAAAGGCCTATGAGCTGGCCCGCTCGATCTCCGTCTCGGGCGACCCTTCCGGGCCGAGCCGTGACATCGAGGCGTACGCCGCCGCCCACCCGTTCACGGACATGCACTTCGTTCGCGAGACGGCCACATCAGAATTTGCGGATCTCCTGGCGCAGGATCAGAGCGGCGGGCTGGCGGTCCTGGGCGATCTCGCCGTGCAGTTCGGGGACCTGACCGAGCGACTGAAGTTCTACGCGGCGAGCCTGCCTCACCAGTTCCGCTGGCAGTCGGAGCTGCTCCTGCTGGACATCCTGGACGAGCGAGCCATCGACGAGTTCCTCGGCGATGTCGAATCGATCGACGTCTCGGCCCAGCGCCTCGCGGACTTCGCGGACACGCTTTCCGCCATCATCGATGAACAAGCCACCGAGGCGATCCGGGTGGTCGGAGAGGAGGCAGCGATCGCGCTGCGAGACGTCGACCGTCAGCGGATCGAGACGCTGGAGTGGTTCACGGAGGAGCGGATCGTCGTGGTCGATGATCTCGTTCGCGAGCGGATCGCGGTGATGGAGGATCTGGCGGCCATCACCGACAGCGCGATGAGGGGGAGCACGCTGGTTCTGGACGATGCCGTCGACCGGGCGTTCTACCGGGCTCTGCAGCTGCTGGCGGTGATCTTCATCGGCGGACTGCTGTGGGTCTTCCTGGTCCGCTTGATCTGGAAGCGTCCCTCAGCGGCCCTGATAGCCGTCGGGTTGGGCGCGTGGGGGCTGGGGGGATCCGCAACCACCGGAACGGCTCTGGCACAGGAAGCCGACGCACGCGAAGGAAGCCGCGTCGATTACGACCGTTCGACCTTCGGCACCCGCTGGCTCGAGAGCGAGCGGGGCACGACGATCAAGATCCTGGTCGAGGCGGCGAACCTGGGGGGAAGCGAAGTCGAGATCGGGGAGATCACCTTCCCGGGCGGGCCCCGCCCCGCGGGGCAGGGTCACCTGCACGCCTCGATCGAGATCTTCTATGTGCTCTCGGGCGAGATGAACCACGTGGTCAACGGGGAATCCCATATCTTGAAGCCAGGGATGGTCGGGATCGTCAGGCCCGGGGATCGCGTGGCCCACGGCGTGAGCTCGGCGGAGCCGGTAAGGGCGTTGGTCATCTGGGCACCGGGCGGGGAGGCGGACCGGATCGCTCCGTACTTCGAGGAGCGGTCGATCGACTCGGGCGGCGCGCCCTAGGCTCCTAGGTGTGCGGCCCACCGGAACGTCGTTCACGGCCCGCCTCGCGGTTACGCCGTCTGTCGTGTGTCCACGAGGGCGACGTCGGGGAGCCCCTGGGCAGGACACGATCCCTGGACCCCGGCACGGCGGCCCACGATGATGTCCGTCTCCGATCTGAGCCCGCGCAGCCGCCAGAGGAAGATCTGCGCCACGAGCGTGAAGGCCCCGCCGACGACATACCCGTTCGCGATCGAGCCGACGCGCGAGAGGTAGCCGAGCCCAACCTGCTGGACCACGCCGCCCCCGTTTCCGAACATCGAGTCGAATGAGGCTAGGGAGGCGCGCTGCTCGGAGGGGATGCTGTCGTGCAGGAATGCCTGCTTGACCGGTCCTGCGGCCCCGACGGCCAGGGTCATCACCATGAACAGGGCGACGGCGAGCCAGAACGAACCGGCCAGCCCCACGCCAACCGCGGCGAACGCCTGTACGCCCGCGGCCCAGAGCAGCAGGGTCGAGCGCCGTCCGCAGAAGCTGCTGAACCAGTCGGCGAGTGCGTTGCCCGCGATCATCGAGGTGGCCATCAGGGATGCCACCACGCCGGCCACCCATACCGCATCCCGGCCCAGGAGCTCAAGGAAGTACGGCTGCCAGGCGTACACCGCCCACGCCATGAAGCCGTATTGCACGAAGGAGCACAGCATGAGCAGCCGAACGGGTCGCTCGACCCATCCATAGCGGAGGGAAGCCGCCGCGATAGACCTCATCTCGCCGGGCAGATCGCTGACGCGCACGGCTCGTTGGGTGAATCCGACGTCGTGCATGGTGAAGAAAGCGACGGCGAACACTGCGATGAGCATCAGCGTGCGCACGACATACGGCACGGCGAGGTCTATGCTGCCGAGCAAGCCACCCGACAAGGTGCCGATCAGCATGGCGGCCCCGCTCACCATGGAGCCGCGCGCGAACACCGAGTCCAGCTGCCCCTCGAACCCGGTGGCGTTCAGGGCGTCCACGAGCCAGGCTTCGACCGCGCCCGAGTAGAAGGTGAAGCCGAGCCCCATGACGACCGAGACGGCGGCGAAGGCGGCCAGGCCGCCACCGGTCCGGGCCACCGCGAGGTATCCCACCGTTGTGAGCGCGAGGATCACGACGCTCAGGAGGAAGGACGCGCGGCGGCCGGCCGTGTCCGCGAGAACACCCGTAGGGATCTCGAAGACGAACATCCCGGCTGTGAAGGCGGCGTTGGCCACGAAGACCTCGAAGATGTCGAGGCCCGAATCCAACAGGAACAGCGTGTTCACGCCCCAGATCAGTGCCGCCGAGAGGGTATAGAGTCCGGCGATCGTGAAATAGCTCGCCAGTATTCTCCTGGCGGTCACGTCGCAGGGACGATCAGTCGACCACCCCTTCGGCGGTCTCGGCGATGATGCTGTCCACCACGGCCTTCAGGTCCCCGGTTTCCTCGAACACGGCCAGCTGCCGCTCTGCGCTCGATCCTTCCTCGAGGATCCGGAAGGCGTACTCGACCTCCTTCCGGCTTCCGAGCTCATCCAACACGTCATCCAGGAACCACTCGATCATCTCGCGGATGAGGTCGCGGGCGGGGAGCTCCTCCTGCCTGCCGAAGTCGATCAGCTTTCCATCGATCCCGTAGCGAGCCGCGCGCCACTTGTTCTCCTCGATGAGCTCGGATGGATAGACCCGGAAGGTCATGTTGTCCCTGCGCAGCTTCCAGAGCTTGGCGACGATCGCCTGGAAGATCGCGGCGATGGAGATGACCTCGTCGACACGGGTACAAACGTCGGGGATGCGGAACTCGAGCGTCGGATAGGTCCAATGCGGCCTCGCGTCCCACCAGATCTTGGTGCC
>JAUVMT010000178.1 GCA_030600085.1 Gemmatimonadales bacterium
CCACATTATGCCGCCGTCGACGCCCCGAAGTCGGGTGAGAAGGGCTCGATCAGGGAGTGGAAGGCAGCAAGCGGTGTGCCTAATCCTGCACGGGCCCCGTGCGGCACCTGCAAGGGGCTTGGAAGTCGGCGGCGTCCGGTCGTATTCGGCTAGATCGCGGGGCGTTCCGAGGGAGGCTCGCGGCCCGACCAGATCTTCCATCGATGGACGACTTCGTCGCCGCTCATTACCCAGTAACTATCGAAATTGTATGCCGTTAGACAGGCATGATTCGGGAGAAGGCGCAGGCGTGTCCCGAGCGGATAGCGTGCGTTGACGATTCCGTGCTCCTGAGAGAGGGAGACCACCCTCGACCCCGTCGCCAGTCGGCCCTGAGCGTAGTCCTCATAGATCTCGCCCATGCTCGGTGGGGCCGCTTCCGGGCCCGGATCCTTGGAAAGCGCGAGAGCTCCCGCATCTACGACGGAGTGAGTTGCACTCGGCTGAGAGGAAACCACGCTCGTGAGCACGGTTAGCGCGGGATCTCGGTACGAGCAGGACCCGAGCCATACCTGATCTCGGTCGTAGAAGGCGTAATTGCCCGGCCGAATCTCCGTAACACCCATCAATTCACGCACTTGTGACATCGCAGGCGTGGAGCCGACGCTCACTCCCGAGACCGCGATCCCCGCATCCCTCAAGCGCCCGGCGAGGGTGCACATGACCGTCCGCTCGTGCTCGGCTATGGCCCCGATCTCGGCCGGAGAGCCGGCGTCGTAGGCTTGTCCGGAGTGCGACAGGAGACCCGCAAACTGCAATTCCGCAGCGGCTTGTAATGCCAGAGCGATTTCCTCGGCAAGCGCGCCATCCGGATCCACCCCGGCCCGGTGGTAGCCGCAGTCCACCTTGATCCAGACCGGAGCCCTGATGCCTCGGTCGATGAGCCACTCCGCGGCCCCGAGGGAATCCACAAGGACGCCGAGCCGTATCGTCTCGCACAGCTCGGCCAGCTCGCCCATCCGGCTGGGGTTCAGCGGAAACGCCCACGTTTGATCCGAAAACCCGTGGCTCGCGAAGACGGCCGCCTCGTACAGCGTCGACACGGTGATTCCCGAAGCTCCCAGCGCCTGCTGTCGCTCGGCGACTTCCATGCACTTGTGGGTCTTGATGTGGGGGCGAAGGGTGACGCCGAGCGAGCGGGCGCGCTCCGCCATCCGCCGGAGATTCGACTCCAGCCGATCGAGGTCCAGCAACAGCGCGGGCGTGGGCAGGTCTTCGATGCGCACCTGGTCAACTCCGGCGGAGGATACCAAAGGTAGGTTGGCCGACCGGCCTGCAGTTCGCAATCGCCGGCTCGCACACATTCCGGCGAGCGAGGGTGGCTGGCGAGGCGCCCGAGCGGCATCCTCAGGGCATGGCGGAGAAACCGGCTCGTCGAGCGCCCGGGTGGATCACGCTACAAGCGACGTTCGCCGTCCTGGCGGGCGCGCTCCTCATGGCGTTCCTGCTTCCGCTGCTCGCCTTTCTGCCCGACGTGGACGGAGGGGAGTTGGTCAGGCAGGTGGAGAGGGCGGGGCTGGCCAGGTCGCTCGCGGTCTCGGGGGCGAGCGCGACGCTCGCTACCCTCCTCGCTGCGCTCGGCGGCGTGCCGCTCGGGTACCTGCTGGCGCGCGATCGGGTCCGGTTTCCCTGGCTTGTCCGAACGTTGGTGCTGATCCCGCTCGTCTTGCCTCCGGTGGCGGCCGGTGTGCTCCTGCTGAACGTGTACGGCCCCGGCGGTCTGGTCGGCGGGATCCTCGAGAGCGCGGGCTGGACCCTGGTGAACGCGATCGGCGGCATCGTCATCGCTCAGGTATTCATCACGGCGCCCTTCGTCGTTCTGACGGCCGAGGCGGCGTTCCGTGCCGTCGATCCACGGCTGGAGGCGGTCGGTGCCACGCTGGGCAGGACGCACGGCGAGATCTTCCGCAGGATCTCCTTGCCGCTCGCGCGCTATGGGCTCCTCGCCGGTCTCGCGCTGGCCTGGATGCGCGCCGCCGGCGAGTTCGGGGCGACAGTCGTTCTGGCCTACCATCCGAGATCTCTTCCCGTCCACCTATGGGTGGAGCTCACCGGACGAGGGCTCCGTGCCGCTCTTCCGGTCGCCCTCGTGGCGCTGGCGCTGGCGGCGGCGATCCTGCTGCTGGCGCAGCGCCTCGAGGCGCAGACGCGAAACGGTCGAAACGTCGCGCGGCTCAGGGGCCCGGCACGCGATGCGCCGGGCGGTGCCGGAACGGCGACGGACGTCGCTCCCGAGCCGCCGCTCGCTGAAGGTCCGCTGATCGAGGCGCGGTTTTCCCTCCGGTTGGGCGATTTCCTTCTCGCGGCCGATCTGGATGCGCACCAGGAGATCCTCTCCCTCTTCGGACCGTCGGGCGCCGGCAAGAGCACCCTCCTGAGGGTGGTCGCCGGACTGCTCGATCCCGACGCGGGTCGATTGAGCCTGGCCGGCGTCACGGTCTTCGGAGAAGGGAAGTCGGTGCCCCCGGAGGAGCGGCCCGTGGGTCTCGTCTTCCAGGAGCCCAGCCTGTTCCCCCATCTCTCGGTCGAAGAAAACGTGTTGTTCGCTGGGGACGGACCTGACGCGGCAAGCCGCTTCCAGCGGCTTCTGGAGGTGACCAGGCTGGAGGGTCTCGAGGATCGATATCCGAGCGAGCTCTCAGGTGGTCAGCAACAACGAGTGGCCCTGGCTCGCGCGCTCATGCAGCAACCGCGCATCCTCCTGCTGGACGAGCCTTTCTCTTCCCTGGACACGAACATGCGGGAGCGGCTTCACGAAGACGTGAAGCGGATTCAGGCGGCCTTCGGCCTCTGCGTGGTATACGTCACGCACGAGCTGCGTGACGCGTGCGCGATGGGGGATCGAATGGCCGTGATCGGCGATGGCCGCATCGAACAGGTGGGCGACCCTCTGGCCGTCATTCGCCATCCCGCTACGTTCGATGTCGCGCGCTTCGTCGGCGTTAGGAACCTGTTCGAGGGTACCGTACGCGAAGTGGCGGCAGGACGGGCTTTCGTCGAAACAGGAGACCTGGTTCTGGAGGCCGCCTGGCGAGCGGGGATCGAGACCCCAGGTCCTGTGTGGGTCTGCGTTCGCCCCGAGGATTTCATCGTCTCCAGGGCGCCTTCGGTGGAGGGAGAGCTCGCGGGTAACTCGATCGTGGCCACGTTGCGTTCTCGACAGCTCCGCGGCCCGACGTTCACTTTGGAGGCGGAGGCACGCGGATCCTCCCAGGAACTCCGAATGGAGATCGAGCTTCCAGTGCGCACTTACGAGAAGCTCGATCTGACGGTGCGTGAGGAGGTTGTGGTGACGGTGCCGCCGGAGGCGGTCCACCTGATCCCGTTCGAATCCCGGAAGACGGGCCCGGCAGCGGGCCCTGGGTGTGACGACGACCCCACCCAGGTCGTCTTAACGGCGGAACGGAGAGTTAGATAGACCGACAGGGCGAGGAGCGCACGTTTGGTCGCGAGCGGCGTACCGAACAGAGCTTCGCGGGCCGGTCCGAGGCACGGTCACCGGGCGACGCTGAGGTCGTCAGGGCGGTGTTAGACGGCCGCCAGGATCAATACGCCGTTCTCGTGCGTCGTTATCAGGACGTGCTCTTTCGGTACGCAGAGCGCATGACGGGGCGGCCCGACGAAGCGGAAGACATCGTGCAGCTGACCTTCGTGCGCGGCTACCGGAGTCTCGCGAGTTGCCGAGACCCGGATCGCGTCGGCGGCTGGCTGTTCCGGATCGCCGCGAACCTGTGCAAGGATCAGGTGAAGGGTCGACGTCGGCGGGAACAGCCGCTGGACGAGGTTCGCGAGCTGCGGGCGGATGAGCCCGGTCCACTCGCGGTGGCGGAGCAGGACGAGATCCGGCGGCGCATCGACGGGGCGCTCGAGCGGCTTCCCGTCGATCAGAGAGAGGCGTTTGTGCTCAAGCATGTAGAAGGTTGGTCTTACCAGGAGATGTCGGAACAGCTCGAGGTCTCGGTACCGGCGCTGAAGATGCGCGTGCACCGGGCTCGTGAGGAGCTGCAACGTCTTCTGGAGAGCTACTATACCCAATGAACCGCGGACTCAGTGGTCGGCGGCGACGAGGCGTGTCGTGAACGAGATGAGATCACCAGAGATGCACGAGGATGTCCAGCGCTACCTGGATGGCGAGCTGACGATCGAAGAGCTCCCGGATCAGCTGCGAGGCAAAGCGGCCGCTTGGGAAGCGCTGCTGGACGACGTGAGGATGACCGCAGCCTCCGGGGCTCCGGCGTGGCTCGAACCGCGCGTGCTGAAAGCCGTGGAGGTCGCGAGCGTTCCGGCGTGGCGACGAGGCGTCAGGTGGCTCATGCAGCCGCGGACGATCCGGGTAGCGCCGGCACCGGCCTTCGCGGCTCTGGCCGTGCTTGCGATGGCCATTGCCCTCCCGTGGACCGGCGGGCCCTCAGCCTCTCCGGGCGACGACACCGTGTATGTGCAGCTCTTCCTGGAGGCGCCTTCGGCCTCCTCGGTCGCGATAGCCGGTGATTTCAACAGCTGGGCGCCGTTGGAGTTGGAAGACGCGGACGGAGACGGCGTCTGGTCGGCCCGGTTGGCGGTCAGCCCCGGCGTCTACGAGTATATGTTCGTGCTCGATGGCTCTCGGTGGGTAACCGATCCGCACGCCGAGCGGTACTCGGATGATGGGTTTGGGAATCGCAACGCGGTGCTGGCCATTCTTCCCGAGGGAAGCCGCACCTGAGCTTGGAGTGCTGGCGATGAGTACCCGTTCGAAGACGGCCCCGTCCCGTGGAGCCCGAAGAAGTGCGCGACCTCGGTCGCGTCGTGGGCTCGGCGCGTTCGGCGCCATGATCATCCTCCTCCTGGCGCTGCCCGCTCCTCTCCGCCCGCAGTCACCCGATCTGGATGAGATCCTTTCCGGGTATCCGGCGGCTGAGGCGATGCGCCTGGAGGCGTTCATCACGCAGCAGCGCTGGGATGGATTCCCGACGGAGCTGCTCCTGGAGCATACCGCGGAAGGAGCGGCGAAGGGCGTGAGGGCCGATCGTCTGCTGGCGGCACTCGAGGAGTACGCCGAGAGAATCGACCAGGCCCACAGAATCCTGGGCGAGCGGGCCACCATCACCTCGCTCGAAGCCACGGCGGACGTTCTGGGCCGCGGCGTTCCGGAGGACGTGGTACGCACCGTGGCGGCAGTGAACCCGAGAGACGACCACCTGACCGCCTCGATGGTGGCGCTGGGCGATTTGGTGGCGGCGGG
>JAUVMT010000139.1 GCA_030600085.1 Gemmatimonadales bacterium
CCTCCTCCATGCCGCGGAGGTCCGCCACCTGACCCCGGATGTTGTTGCCGTAATCGAACGTGACGGCACCCGCCTCCTGAAGGTCCAGCATCGCGCGCACGTGGACGACCATGGAGTCGAGCACCCGCGCCTCGTATCCCTCCGGGTCCCGCTCTCGCTCGGCCTCGGCCTCCTCGGGTGAGAGGCCGAGCGGGATGTAGCCCACCCTCAGGTCGTGTGCGGAGGTTTGGTCGGTGAGGGCGTCCGGCACGATCCCGCGTTCGACCAGCCGGGGGAGCACGTCCGCGATGTTGCCGAGCAGCCCGACCGACAGCGCTTCGCCGCGCTCGCGCGCACCGAGCGCCAGTTCCAGCGCCTCATCGAGGTCGGTGGAGATGCGGTCCAGGTAGCCGGTCTCGAGCCGGCGCCGGATTCGATCCTCCCGAACTTCGACGCCCAGGAAGGCGCCTCCGTTCATCGTCGTGGCCAGGGGCTGCGCCGCTCCCATGCCCCCCAACCCCGCGGTCACGAGAAGACGTCCCTTCAGGGAGCCGCCGAAGTGCTGGCGCGCGCACTCCGCGAAGGTCTCGTAGGTGCCCTGCAGGATCCCCTGCGTGCCGATGTAGATCCAGGAGCCGGCCGTCATCTGGCCGTACATCGTGAGGCCGAGGTCGTCGAGCCGCCGAAACTCGTCCCAGGTGGCCCACTTTGGGACGAGGTGCGCGTTGGCGATCAGGACGCGGGGCGCCTCCTCGTGCGTTCGGAACACGCCCACGGGCTTCCCGCTCTGAACGAGCAGCGTCTCGTCGTTCTCCAGCCGCCGCAGCGTTCCGACGATCGCCTCGTAGCACTCCCAGTTGCGCGCCGCCTTTCCGGCGCCGCCGTACACGATGAGCTGGTCCGGATCCTCGGCGACGTCCGGGTCGAGGTTGTTCATCAGCATTCGGAGGGCGGCTTCCTGGTGCCAGCCCTTGCAGCTGATCTCGGTTCCGGTGGGTGCCCGGACGGTCCGGGCGAGGGTGCTGCTGGCCATGGCTCGCTACCGTGTGCTGTGGATCAGCCGCCGGATCGGGGACGGCAACCGGCGGTCACTGAAGTCCAGCCCGAAGTCCAGCCTGAAGTCTAGCCGACCGCGGCGTCCGCCGCCTCCACGAGGGCTCCCGACCGAATCAGCTCGTCCACGGCCTGGATGTCGGGTGTGAGCACGCGGTCCCGCTCGAGTTTGGAGACGCGCTCCCGGACGAGGGTGTAGGCGGCGCTCGTGCCTCGGCCCAGCCGCTTCGGTCCGTCTCTCCTGAGATCGATCGCCTGAGCCGCGGTCATGAGCTCGATCGCGATCACGGTGCGCACGTTGGCCACGATCTCGCGGGTGTGTCGGGCGGCGTTCGCGCCCATGCTCACGTGATCCTCCTGATTCGCGCTGGAGGGGATCGAGTCCACGCTATCGGGGTGGGCGAGCGTCTTGTTGTCCGATACGAGCGCGGCCGCCGTGTACTGGACGACCATGAGGCCGCTATCCAGTCCACCGTTCTCGACGAGCATCGAGGGCAGGCCGCCGTTCAGCTCCGGCGTCAGCAGGCGGAAGACGCGGCGCTCCGCCATCCCCCCGACGTCCGCCAGGGCGATGCCCAGCATGTCGAGCCAGAGCGCAGGTCCCTGGCCGTGGAAGTTCCCTCCGGAGATCGTCCCCGGTTCCTCTCCCTCAAGATCGACGAAGACGAGGGGGTTGTCGCTGGCGGCGTTGATCGCCGTCGTGATCCTCTTTCGCAGGAACGCGACGACATCGCTCACGGGGCCGAGGGCTTGGGGCACACAGCGGAGGCTGTAGGCGTCCTGCACGCGGTCGGGCTCCGCGTCGATCAGGGTGCTGCCCTCGAACAGGGCGCGAAGACGGGCGGCGACGCGGATCTGTCCCGGCTGTCCGGCGGCCTCGTGAAGGGCAGGGTGGTACGCGGTCGACAGCGCGCAGAGGGCCTCGAGGCTGAGAGAGGCAGAAATCGCCGCGTGCTCCAGCACGCTCTCGGCGTCGGCGAGCGCCAGCGCGGCGCTTCCCAGCATGAAGTCCATGCCGTTGGTGAGAGCCAGCCCGTCCTTCGGCTCGGGCCGGATACGGTCGAGTCCCGCGCGGCGCATCGCTTCGGCGCCGGTGAGCCGCTCTCCCTCGTGCCAGGCGAAGCCGCTGTAGCCGCCGTCGACGCCCTCCTCACCCTCGGGCTCGTCGATGAGGACGGTCGCCACGTGAGCCTGCGGAGCCAGGTCGCCGCTGGCTCCCAGCGAGCCCTTGGCCGGCACGTCGGGCGTCACGTCCCGGTTCAGCATCTCCACCAGCGTCCCGGCCACCTCGGGCCGCACGCCGGAGACTCCCTTGGCCAGAGAGTTGGCGCGGATCAGCATCATCGCCCTGACGATCTCGCGGGGCAGGGGATCACCGACGCCAGCCGCACAGTTCAGCACGACGTTTCGGGAGAGTCGGCGCGCCTCGCTGGGCCGGATCCGCTGGGTGGCCAGCGGGCCGAAGCCGGTGTTCACACCGTACACGGTGCGCTCGTCGCGGTCGATCACGCCCTGGAGCCACTCCTGGCTTCGGCTCATCGAGGCTCTCGCGGCGTCCGTGAGCGGAGCCACTCCCTCATCAGCACGGGCGACGCGCTTGATGTCCTCGATCGTCAGGCTATGGCCGTCGATCTCTATCATTTCGCAGCGGTTTCGATGTCATTGTACTTCGATAGTGATGCCACGTCGGTTTGCAGTCTTGATCCCACGCAGCCGGCCTCATCGGCATTCGAGGCTGCCACAACGTACAGACCGCGCACGGAAGCGCCAGCCCCTGTATCTTCGGGGCAGCACCGGGTCAGAATCGACGCTCTGGGAGGAGTGCAATGTCTCGAAACCAAGCCGGTCATCCCCGTTCGGGGTGGCTTGCCGCGGCCGTCCTGGCGCTGCTCGTCGCTCCCACGCTGGCGCCCCTCGCTTACACGCTCGCCGCTCAGGAGGCGGCCCCGCAGGAGGTCCCTCGGGTCCGACGCGTGAACGATGGGAACGTGATCCTCGACGACGTGCCCCTGATCCCCGCCAGTCTCGGCGACCGGCTGCGACGCTACGAGAACGTCCGCAGCGCTTCGTTCGCGGCCTGGGCGGAGGATGGACGCGCGATGTACGTCTCTACCCGCTTCGGGGAGACGAGCCAGCTGCATCGGGTCGACATGCCGCGCGGGGCGCGAACCCAGCTCACTTTCCTGCCCGAGCCGATCACGGGTGCGGTGAAGAGGCCCCAGACGGGCGAGCTCCTCTTCGGCATGGATGAGGGCGGCGCCGAGTTCTACCAGCTCTTCCTCTTCAATCCGCTGACCGCCGAGTACCGGCGTCTCACCGATGGGGTGTCGCGCAACGGAGCGCCCGAGTTCAGCCGGGACGGCAAGTGGCTCGCGTTCCGCAGCACACGCAGGAACGGCCGCTCGAACGATGTGTGGATCATGGAGGTGGCGGACACGAGCTCGTCAAACCTCCTGGTCGAGGCGCCGGATGGCGCGTACTGGGGACCGGCGGACTGGGATGCGGAGAACCGGCGGGTGCTCGGCGTCCAGTACGTGAGCATCACCGACTCGCGAATCTGGGTCGTGGACGTGCAGAGCGGCGACGTGCAGCTGGTCGCAGGCGGCGACCATGCGCCCGGCAACTACTCCGGCATCTCGCCCCGTTTCGCGCCGGATGGCCGCGGCGCCTTTCTCTCGACCGACCGAGACTCCGAGTTCAACCGCCTCGTGTACGTGGACCTGGAGACCGGAGAGATCGAGCCGATCACGTCCGGCATCGATTGGAACGTCGAGGGGTTCGCCCTGAGCGAGGACGGCCGCCGGGCAGCGTTCACGGTCAACGAAGACGGTCGCTCGCGGCTATACCTCATGGATCCGGCGGCGCGCCGGTACGTGCCCGTGCCGCAGGTGCCGCTCGGACGCGTCTACGGGATCGAGTTCAGCCCGGACGGCCGGCGGCTCGCGATGACGATCAGCACCGCTGACAGCCCGTCCGACGTCTACACGCTCGAGCTCGGCGAGGGCGTCCTCGAGTCCGAGGAGCTCACGCGCTGGACCTTCAGCGAGATAGGCGGCCTGAGCCGGCTAAACTTCGTCGAGCCCGAGCTCGTCCACTTCCCGACCTTCGATTCGGGTGGCGGCGGCCCCGACTTGATCCCGGCCTTCGTCTACCGGCCTCGGACGCCGGGCCCGCACCCCGTGATCATCTCCATCCACGGCGGCCCCGAAAGCCAGTACCGGGCCGGCATCAGCAGCACCTTCCAGATGTGGGTCAACGAGCTGGGAGCAGCGGTGATCGCACCGAACGTGCGCGGCAGCTCGGGCTACGGGAAGGAGTACGTGAAGCTCGACAACGGGCGGCTGAGGGAGAACTCGGTGCGCGACATCGGTGCCCTCCTGGACTGGATCGCCGAGCAGCCGGACCTGGATGAATCCCGCGTCGCCGTTTACGGCGGCAGCTACGGCGGTTACATGGTTCTGGCGAGCCTGGTCCACTACAGCGACCGGCTCCGCGGTGGCGTGGAGATCGTCGGGATCAGCAACTTCGTCACCTTCCTCGAGAACACGCAGGACTACCGGCGAGACGCCAGGCGGGTGGAATACGGGGATGAGCGCGATCCCGAGATGCGGGCCTTCCTGGACGGGATCAGCCCGAACCGGAGCGCCGAGAGCATCCGCGTCCCGCTGTTGGTCGCGCAGGGCCAAAACGACCCGAGGGTGCCGGTGACCGAATCGGACCAGGTCGTCACTGCCGTGCGCCGGAACCTGATGCCGGTCTGGTATATGAAGGCCCTGAACGAGGGGCACGGCTTCCGGAAGAAGGAGAACTCGGACCTCTACCGCGCCATCGCCTTCATGTTTCTCGAGCAGTATCTGATGGCCGAAGGCCCGGTGGCGACGGCCGAGTAGCGGCCGTTTAGCTACGCGAGCGAGACTAAACCCAATTGGAGACCATATCCATGGCGAAAGCGAGTGACCTCGAGAACCGGCTGCGGCGGCTGGAAAGGCAGAACCGGCGGCTGCGCCTGATCGTCTACACCGGCCTTGTCGCGGTGACGGGCGGCGTGCTGATGGCGCAGGCGCGTCCGGCACGAACGATCGAGGCCGAGCGGTTCGTGGTTCGCGACGGCGCCGGGAACGTGCGTGCCGAATTCGGCCTGAACGACGACGGGATGCCGCGCCTGGCCATGTATCAGGCCGCGCAGGACATCGAGAGCATCTGGCTCGGCGTCCAGGACGCCGTCCCGCTTCTCACCCTCCAGAAGGTCGGCCATACGTTCCAGTCGCAGCTCACCGAGGGTCTCTTCTTCATCAGAGGGGCGAACGGCTCGATGCTCGTGGATCTCGAGACCTCGGATGCCTCCGGCGGCCTGTCCTTGCGCGACCGCTTCGGGTCGACGAGGGCACGGATCAACTGGCCCGGCCGGGAAGTCTCTCTCGGACTCTACAGCCCCGAGGGCGAGACCAGGGTCGTGGCCGCCCTGGACGCCAAGGGCACCGCCAGCATCGGCCTCCCCTACGGGGGCGAGCGCGGCGCGCAGCTCTACTCGCGAGCCCTGAGCCTAGGCATGGTGATCTACGACTCGCAGGGCAGGCTGCGTTACGGGATCGACGTGCCCCCCGCCGACCTGGCGAACCTCGGCATCTTCGACGAGGAGGGAAGGACGCTCTTCGGCGTACCCTAGGCCGCGCGCCTACCAGCGGGCGCGGTACTCCCGCGTGTCGATGTGGATGAACGGGCCGTGGTTCGGTGTCGTCGGGTACTGCCCGAGGCCGCCGATCAAGTGGGTTGTCTTGGCCGCCCCGTCCATCTCCTCGACCAGCCGGTGCAGCACGTTGGCATCGGCGAGGTCGATCCGGCCGTCCCCGTTCAGGTCGTCCATCCGGCCGTCCCTGTCGTTGTCCACGTAGATGTCGGCGGCGTCGCCGTATATGTGTCGGCTGTACCGCGGCCGGCCGATGTTTGCGTTGTACCAGGGCGAGCGAAATCCGCTCAGCACCTGGAAGGTCGGCGCCTCGATCCCGGCCTGGTTGGCCCGCTCGAGCAGCAGCTCGAGCTTGAGGAGCAGCTTCTCGCTCAGCACGACGTACTTGGGAAAACCCGGCGGCCCCTTGCAGGGGAATTGGGCGAGCGTGAAGTGGGGGCTGACCTGAAGATCGCCGGCCGGCGTGAGCGGGATGAAGCCCCGCGGCGGCAGGTATTGGGGAAGATCCCGGTAGGGCTCCAGCGGGAAGTCGCCGACCCGATAGCCGTGGACCTCGCCGCCCGCTAGCGTCTCCATCGGCACCATCACGACGGCGTTCAGCGTGATGGCGTCTTCCGCGGCCGGTCGGCCGCCCCCCGCGTTGCTGCTTCCCGAGGCGGCCTCGCGGCGGATCACGACGCGATAGGTGCCCGGTTTCGCCGGGGCGCGCCACGTCCACGCGCCGCCGGACAGTCGCTCGGCCGTTCCCGCCGACGCCTCGAGCACATACTGGCCTGCCGGGAACCCG
>JAUVMT010000156.1 GCA_030600085.1 Gemmatimonadales bacterium
AGGTCGATCGCCGTGAAGCCGAAATCCTCCCTCCTCGAGACGTACGCGAAGGGACGTGCCAGCTCCTGCTCGATCTCCAGATCGGAGACCGTCGTCGGCCCGCCGAGCGGCATGTGGGCCAGCACCTCGATGTTGGGCGTCCCGCGCGCAAAGACCGTTTGCTGAGCCTCGAGATCCCTTGCTAGTGGCGGGCCGAGGCCAAGGAGGCAGAGCCCGAAGGAAAGAACACCCATCCAGCCCGCCCTCGAAACGCGATCCGTCATCTGGTGCACCTCAGTTGCTGGCCTGGAGCTCGGCCCGTTCTGCGCCCTCCGGCCCGTTCTCCCAGTCCTGGACGCTGGAGATGTTCGGCATTCCCCAGTCGTGCCCGTTCCACCCCTCGAAGCCTTCCCACTTGAAGGTCCAGAAGCCCGTCGACATGTCGCTGATCACGATCAGGCCATCCGCGTTGCGGACGTCTACGCCGAACGCGCCGTTGCACACCTTGTCCGAGCACATGCCGACGGCGTGCGGACCGTCGTAGGTGTCGTAGTAGGCCACCGTGTGAGGCTTCTCCGGATCGCGCATGTTGAATATGTGGAGGCCGTCCTCGTACGCGGAGACGAAGACGTAGGGCCACCGGATCTCGTGGTTGTGCGGGAGATTCTCCCAGTTGGCCGTCCAGGCGGAGATCGGAAGCCTCACCGTCGGGACCTCGCCGTCCAGCGCCGGCTTGAGATCGAAGATCCGGAGCGGCGCGTACTGGTACTCGGTCTCGCCCACGATGTAGCGGCCGTCGGGGGTCGGCGTGACCGTGTGCCCCCAGGTGACGCCGGGAACGCCCGTTACGGAGGCGACGAGCGACATGTCGTCAAGGTTCGTGATGTCGTAGACGTAGTACCCACCCGCGCCGCCGCCGTAGAACTTGTCCTGGCCCGTGGCCGGATCGAAGCCGACGTAGAAGTCATGATAGCCGTTCATTCCGACCTCGTTGACCATCGGTCCTTCAGGCACCGGGATCTGCGCCACGAGCCCGTACGCCTCATCGCCGTCCAGAAAGCGCTCCATGTCGTAGACGTTCACGAACGGCCCGCTCGTCGTCGTGAACAGGAGCGGCCGGCCATCGGAGTGCTTGTACATGAAGATGTTGTGGAAGCCCGTCGGATAATCCGGCGCCCGGATGCGGCCCACCTCCTTGACCTTCGAGGCATCGGGCAGATCGGTCACGTCGAACACGATCGCCCCCAGGTCGCCGTCCGGCCCGCCCGGGAAGAACTGGAAGGACTGAACGAAGTAGTACCGGCCGTCATGCTTGAAGTACTTGGCGTCCAGGGCTCCGATTCCCCGGTGCAGGTCGGCGTTCTCGATCCTCCACTCGAGGATGACCTTCGGGTTTGCCGGGTCGGAGAGGTCCATCACGTCGAATCCCGCCTCGAACAGGCGGGCCACGTAGGCATAGGGTCTCGAGAGCTCCTGCTCGAGCTCCAGGTCGGCCACGGTCATCGCACCGCCCAGCGGCACGTGCGACAGCACTTCAATGTTTGGCGTCCCTCGCGTCGTCTCCGCGTCCTGCGCCCGGAGCGGACCCGCGGCCGCCACGATCGAGCACACCGCTACCATGCACGCGGCGAGCGTGGCATCCCATCGCATCAACCTCATCGCCTTACCTCCCACCTCGGTTCGCGTCGATCATTCCACTTCGAAAACCATCTTCATCCCCGCCTCCAGGTGTTCGGCGATGTGGCAATGAGCCATCCACCGACCCGGGTTCGAGAGTTCGAGCAAGATATCGGTGGTGGCCCCCGTGGGCAGCAGCACCGTGTCCTTCCAGACCAGGTTGTCGTTCGCGATCCCATCCTGCGCCAGCACGAGAAGCCGCTGGCCATGGAAGTGCATCGGGTGCTGCATCGGATGAAGTGCCCGTATGTCGTTGTGCAGACGTATTTTCACGGCGTCGCCGACCTGGAATCGCCAGTTGATCTCCATGTTCTCGGCGCCGGACCCCTCGTCCCGAAGCACCCACGTTAACTCCCGGCTGGAGGCGACGTAGTTTATCATCGGCATGGCGTCGTTCCACTCGACTGGCGGGAAGTAGAGGGTGTCGAGCTGCATCATCTGCTTGATGGTGAGCGGTAGATCGTCGGCGCGCAGCGTCAGCTCGAGCTCGTAGTCGGGGGCGCGATCCACGTACTCTCGGTATCTGTCGACCTCCGAGATCACGTCCGCGTTCTCTCTCAGGATCTCGAACGCCTCGGCGTGATCCTCGGCGGCCTCCTTCTCTGATACCGCCACGACGGCGAGCGTGTCGACGCGAGGCTTGAATGTCGCCAGGTAGTGATCGATCGCCTGGATTCGGTTCGTCAGCGCCACACGCCCCTCCCCCTCGAACCGCACATCGACCACGTATCGCTGCGCCGGTGCGAGCACGACGCTGGAGACCCACTGCTCGCGCTCGAACTTCCCGATGTCGGCGCCCACGACCTTCATGCGGGCGCCATCGAACGAGAGGTTGAAGACCCGCGTGTTGGAGACGTTGGTCAGAAAAAAGCGGACGACCTCCCCTCGCTTCGCCTCTAAGCCGAAGTCAGGCTCACCGTTGACGAGGAAGACGTTGCCGAAGCGGCCCATCAGGGTGTGCGTCGCCGCCTCTTCGCCGAACGGAAAGAGCCCGGCATCGTCGATCAACAGGTCGTCGAGGACGAGGAACTCCTCCCGGTTCGCCGGCCCGTAGTAATCGGCGGCAAGCGGCCGAACGAACATGTTGCCGTAGAGCCCGAGATCCTGCTGGATGTCCTCGCGGTGGTGCGGGTGATACCAGTAAATCCCCGCGTCCTTGAAGCGCACGCGGTACATGAACCGACCGCCGGGCTGGACCGGATCCTGAGTCACCCCCGGAACGCCATCATACCGGTTCTCGACCCGGACTCCGTGCCAGTGAACCGACGTCGGCAGGTCGATCCGGTTCGTGAAATCGACGACGATCTCGGCGCCCTGCGACACCCGGATCAGCGGGCCGGGATGCTGTCCGTTGAACGCGTACATCACGTAGGTGCGCCCGCGGATCGTCCGACGCACCAGGCTCGCTTCCAGGGCCAGCGTGTCGCCATTCGCCAGATCCACGATCCGACCCGGCCGGGCCTCGGAAAGAGAGGCGACGTCGACGCCCTCGCCCGGCAGGAAGGGAGAGACGCTCGGCCTAAGCCGCATGAGCGGCGGGAGCATTGGCATCGAGGTCTCCATCGGAGGCATCCGCCAATCAGCCGCTCCGGTGTCGGAAACCGAATGGCTCGTGTGCCCCCTACCCTCTGGCTCAGTCTGGGCCAAGGCCGTCCGGAGCGGAAGGCCGAGAAGGGCGATCGCGATGAGCGGGAGAAGGAGGTCCGACGCTCCCAGGCGCGAGATGGGGGTTGGGAAGCTCCGCCTCAATTCCGCGGATCCAGACAGGGCTCCGAGGAGAACGGGCCATGACCCAGCATGGTGTGCATGCGGGAGCTGGGTGAGAGGGCCGAGAAGTAGAACTCCTGGCTCCACGACTCGGCGTCGGAGGCGCTCTCGGCGGTCACGAACACGATGAACTTGTTCCAGCCGACCTGCCCGGCGATCGGTTGATCGTTCGTGATCGGGCCGAGGTTGATCCACTCCTCGAGATCGGACGTCGCCACCCAGGCAACGAACACGGCGCCGGTTTTTTCCGGAAGCCCCTTCACGGCCACTTCGACGTCGTACAGGTAGTGGCCGGCCTCGGAGACCGTCACGCCGAACGTCGAGGACGAGAACCGCATCTCGTAGACGGCCGACGCCCCGCCTGCGCGCCGGGTCGGCGTCATCTCGATCCGGATCGGAGCGACCGCCGCGCAGGCGGCAGACCCAGGCGGCGCGTGCG
The DNA here is from genome assembly GCA_030600085.1 of Gemmatimonadales bacterium. Lineage (GTDB taxonomy): Bacteria > Gemmatimonadota > Gemmatimonadetes > Palauibacterales > Palauibacteraceae. The sequence goes on from JAUVMT010000156.1 coordinate 3,863, forward strand.
GCAAGGTAAGGGGAGGCTCGCCGATCTTCGGCGCGGAAAGGACCGCGACGGCGAGAATCGGAACCGCGCTGTAAAGGCTCGCTGTGATGAAGAGAGGGCTCCGACGCACCATAACCTCTTGGATCCGAATCCCGCTCGAGCGCCCCGCGCCCGTCGACTCTCTCACTACCTGCCCGCCGGTCAGGTGTTTCAGGGCCGGGAATTGTCACGACAGGCTCCAACCGAGCGAGCCGGAACAGTTATGCAACCCTTTCACGGCTGGTCATGTCTAAACGGGTGACTTCGATGGAGAGGTCACCGGATGATGGGCAGTCGTGAAAGATAGATGGGGTGGATGATGATGACGAAGCTGATGGGGGGTGGATGATGATGTTGAGAAAGAAACGGCTTACTCGGCGGCCTCGGATGCTGTACGTAAGGGTAGTCGGTTAGGGACGCGGAGTCACACAGCGCACGCATCCAACGCTGAGTCGAGGCGCCCCGCCGGTGGTTTCTCCTGCGAGACCGCAGACGGGGCGTTCTCTATTCCCGCCTGGCCTTTTCCCCTTCCTTGCGAGAGGTCTCCCTGAGCCCTGCGGGCTCCGAAGAGGCGACTGCGGTCAGAAAGCCGCGTAGACCAACACCGCCCCGAGCGCCGCCGGGGGGGGACCTATCCCCGCTGCGCGAAGATCTCGTCCAGCCGCTTCTGCGCAGCCTCGACGCGGGGCTGCAGCTCGGGATCGGCCTCCTGCCAGAGCTCGACGAGCTTCGCGTAGTATTCGGCCGCCTTTTCCCAATCCTCGCGCTGTTCGTGAAGCTGGCCCAGGCGTTCGTAGGTGACGCCGAGGTAGACCTGGTCACCGATCAGGCGGTTTAGAGCCGGGGTGTCTACGTACCGCTCATAAACCGCGATCGCAGAGTCCCTTTGTCCAGCCCCATCATAGGCGGCGGCCAGGCCCGGTAGCGGGCACAGGCGGCAAATGCCCTCATCGGATCGGCGGAAGTGACCGATCGCTTCATCGTATCGACCCTCCGCGAGCGCGACCTGGCCGCGAGCTCGCTCGGCCGCGTTGTCCAGGGTTCCGCGGCGGTACTCCGGTGCCAGCTCATTCTCGAACTCTTGCAGCAGCGACCGAGCCTTCTCTGGATCCTGGGCGATGGCGAAAGCCGTGGCGAGCAAAGTGTAGGGACGATCGAGCAGCTCCATCTCGGCAAGCGGGTACTCGGCGAGCGCCGCGCTAAGGTCGCGATTTGCATTCGGCAGGTCTCCCAAGACGACGGCGCGCGCAGCCGCCCGGAACGCCACGGCTTCCAGGTACGCGCCCCCGAGGCCGCGCTCGCTCAGCGTCTCGAGGCGATCGGCGAGGTGAGCTTCGCCCTCGACAAACCTGCCCTCCGCAAGCGCCACCTGCGCTAGCCCCTCGTCCGCAACGCCCATCCAATAGGGGTTGCCGCCGGCGCGCTCCCTCAATTCTCCCAGGCGCTCGGCCGCGGTCTCGCGCTCGCCTCTCAGTGCAGCCAGCCGCGCCGCTTGCACGACGGGCCGGTTGGCGTCCGGATATCGTGCGGACCACTCCGCAAGCTCCCTCTCGGCGTCCTCTCGTCGACCGGCAGCTACGAGCGTTCCGACGAGGTTGGAATATGGGATCGCCGCGTTCGTCGAATCCGCCTCCAGCGAACGCCGGAAGAGGTCCGCGGCTTTCTCGAAGTCGCGGTTCCCTCCGTAGACCAGCCCGAGGTTGTTCAGCGCCCAGCTGTCGTCCGGATCGATCTCGAGCAGGCTCTGATAGGCGTGGATCGCCGCCTCCGGCTGCTCCGTGACGAAGGTGAAGTAGATCCCCGTCGTCAGGTACCGTTCGCGTTCGGTGAGACGGTCACGATGCTCGTAGGCCCGCGTGTAGGCCTGAACAGCGCGGGCCTCCTGTTCGCCGGCTCCGGTCAACGTCGCTCCCAGCTTCCGCCAGGCCATCGCGAATTCGGGGTCCAGCTCCACCGCCTCCTCCAACAGGGCGATTCCCCGCTGGCCTTTTCCCGTGTCTACGGCGCGCACGGCCTGCGAGTACTTCCTCAGAGCATAGATGTTGCCCGTCGTCACGCCCTC
>JAUVMT010000065.1 GCA_030600085.1 Gemmatimonadales bacterium
GCCGTCCCTCCAAGTACCCGCGACCCTCAGCCAGTACCAGCGTGACGTCCTCTCTCTCGTACAGCCCGCCGGAGTGCTCCCGTAGCTCCTCCCGCACCAGCGCATGAACGCTCGGATCCACCTCGACGGCGGTCACGTGGCGGGCGCCGTGGTAGAGAGCGCTCAGCACCTCCATGCCGCCGCCCGCTCCGACAACAAGCGCCTCGGGCCGTTCGGTCAGGCGGTACGGGAGTGCTCCGGTCACGTAGTCGAGGAAGGCGAAAGGCTCCAAGGCGCCGTCGAAGCGGCTCACCGCGGATACGGAGCCGCCGTCGAAGTACAGACCGATCTGCTCGGGCAACTCGCCCAGCTCTCGCATCGGGTATCCCGAGAGCTGGCCGGGCGTCTCGCGGATCGCCGACGAAGCGACCGCGGTCAGCTCCGACAGAGGGCTCTGCGATCGAGCCACCACGCGGGCGTCGGGCAGCCGGAGCGCGTGAGCGAGCCCCTTGTACTCCGAGCCCCGGATCTGCTTGCCGCGCGTGGTCAGGCCCGTGGCAAGCATCAGTGCGCCGGGGATGAGCAGCCCCAGCTGCCATCGCCGGCCAAGCCCTCCGGCGGCCAGCGAGAAAGCCAGAGCCGCGGGGGCGGTCAGAACCAGCGGAACGATCCCCGGCCGGACCCAGAAGAGCAGCGCGACAACCGCCGGAGCGCCGAGCCCCGAGCCGAGCATATTGAAGAAGTAGAGCCTGCCGACACGTCTCGGCTCGATGAGGAAACCGAGCGCGACGCACCACGAGACGAGGAAGAAGGGAACCGCCAGGATCAGATAAAGGATCAGCAGGTGCCGGAGTTGGGCCGGCTCCGAGGTCAGCCGGAACGTCTCGAACGGCACCATCTGGCTGAGGGCGAAACAGATCGTCAAGCTGGCGGACAGCGCCAGCGCGCCTGCTGCGAGGAGGGGTCGCTCTTTCCCCGCGATTCGACGGTGCAGTAGAGCGATCACGGTTCCGCTCATAGCGAAGCCCAACATGGCGACGCTGATGATCATGTACGCGAAGTGGTGCCACTGGGCGATCGAGAGCACTCGCATGAGGGCGATCTCGTAGGAGATCCCCAGGGCGCCGATGAGCAGGATGGCGGCGTGGAGGCGGCTGATCGGGCGGATGCGGCTGACCGGGTGGAAGCGGCTGACGGCCTGGAGGCGACTGACGGGTGCCCGTCTCATTCGGCTCTGGTGAAGGGAACGAATCGCACGGGCATCAGATTCCGTTGTACGATCCGGCCATCGGCCTGCCTCTCGATCAGCATGAGCGTCTGAACCTGAAACGGTGGACCCACCGGAATCACCATGCGTGCGCCGGGCCGGAGTTGCTCGACGAGAGGGGGTGGGATGTGGCTGGCGGCTGCCGTGACGATGATCCCATCGAAAGGTGCCTCCGCCTCCCAGCCGAAGTAGCCGTCGCCGTGCCGCACCTCGACGTTCTCGTAGCCGAGCTCCTCGAGCCTCGCGCGGGCCGATGTGGCGAGCGGCTCCACGATCTCGATCGTAAAGACCCGATCGACGATCTCGGCCAGCACCGCCGCCTGGTACCCAGAGCCCGTGCCGATCTCGAGAACGCGGTCCTCAGCCCCGACCCCGAGCAGCTCGGTCATCGAGGCCACGATGAACGGCTGCGAGATGGTCTGGCCGTGGCCTATCGGCAGCGGTTGGTCTTTGTAGGCGACCCGTACCAGCTCCTCCGGAACGAACCGGTGCCGCGGCACCGTGCGCATGGCCCGCAGCACATCCTGGTCGTGGACGGCGTACTCGGATCCGAATGGCGGATCGACGATATGCTCGCGCACCAGTCGCTCCCTGGCCTCGCGGAACCCGTCGTCCGGCGCTTCCTGTGGGAATCCCTTGCCCGGCTGGAGCGCGCCGACGGATATGAACAGGAGCGGGAGGAAGAGGCGGATCAGCGTAGGGACGACGGCTGCTCGCGCGGCTCGTGCTGGGCCCTCGCGCTTGCGAATCATGGTAAGGCGTCCGGTTGCGCCGGGCCGCTCGACGACCTGGCTTGGCGAACTTTGAAGTCCTATTCTCAGTTAGATATACGTTGAAACGGCGAGGAGCGTAACGAGCTCCCCATGAGTGGGGAGGCCCATGAGCGACGAGAAAGCTGCCTCCGAGTCGGAGAACCAGCCCTCACCGGGCCGGAAGCGCCGATTCGCGGGCTGGCCGGCCCGGCTGATCGGGTCGCTTCAGGAGCTGGAGAACGCGATAACCCGCGAGCATGCGGGTTACAAGAAAGCTCTGCGGCTCGGAGTTGCGGTCTCCCTCCTCGTCCACGTCCTCGCCCTGATCTTCGTCCTACCCCACATCACCGGTCGCGTCTCCAGGAACATCCATCCGGAGCTGGAGCTCGTGGTGCTTCCGCCGGCCGAAGAGGCGTTCAGCCTTACACCGCCCGCCGTGGAAGTGCCTGCGCCGCCGACGCCGATGCCGCGACCCGCCCTTCCGCGGCCCGCAGACATCGAAGACCCGGACTGGGTGCCTCCGTTCATCCCGCACGACACGCCGCCCAGGCTCGTCAATTCGGAAGAAGTCGTGCGCATTCTCCAGGAGCGCTATCCGGTGGACCTTCGCGATGAGGGGGTCGGCGGCGTCGTGCTCCTCTGGGTCTTCGTCGACTCGAGCGGCACTCCGACCAAACTGCAGCTTCGGCAGTCGAGCGGATACGACGGACTCGATCAGGCAGCGCAGAGCGTGGGACAGGAGATGAAGTTTCGCCCGGCGCTCAATCAAGACCAGCCTGTCGGAGTGTGGGTGGCGCAGCAGATCCGCTTCGAGTTCCAGCCGGCGGAACCGCAGGAAGAGGCCGAGGGCTAGCCGACAAGCTGCAGGTCGGCGAGCTGATCGCCTGTCGGATGCGTCGCCTCGTCGGCCTGCGAGGCATCGCGCTCCCGACCTTCCTGGGTTATCGGCAAGGTGATCCGGAAGGTCGTCCCGCGACCCTCTCGGCTCTCCACTGCGATCTCGCCGCCGTGGATCTCGACGATCTCGCGGGCGATGGCTAGACCGATGCCGCTGCCCTTCGCACGCGTGCCGCTCTGTCCCTGGTAATACATGTCGAAGACGTGGGGGAGCTCCTCTGCCGGGATTCCTACTCCCGAGTCGGCAACCTCGATCAGGATCCGATCTCGTCTCGGCAGGTCAGCTCGGACCTTCACGGACACCCGTCCTCCGCTGTCGGTGAACTTGAACGCGTTTCCGAGAAGGTTGCCGAGCACCTCGTTGCGCAGACGGTCGCCGTCGGCCTCGATGAGCTCGGGAGCCTGCGGATCTACATCGAACTCGAGGCGAACGCCTTTCTGCTGGGCCAGAGCCTCGAACGCGCGCTCCAGGCTCGTGCAGAAGTCGACGAGGTAGAGGTGTTCCATGTCGATCCCAAAAGCGCCAGCTTCGTAGCGGCTCAGATCGACGAGCTGGTTGACCTGCTCCAGAAGTACGCCCGCCTGTTCCTCCATCGCCGAGAGCGCGCCCCGCTGACCCTCTGACAGCTCCCCGTACGTCCCCTCCTGGAGCATCTCCGCGTATCCACCCAGGACGTTGATCGGCGTCTTGAGGTCGTGCGTGACGATGCTGACGAACTCCGCCCGGAGCCGGTTGAGCTCCGCGAGCTGTTCCGTCATGGAGACGAAGGATCTGTTCAGGTCTCCGAGCTCGTCGACCCGCTCCACCGACAGCTCCGGCGGTGCTTCAAAGTCACCCTGCGCCACGCTCGACATCGCCGTGCGCAGCCGCTGCAGCGGAGTGATGAACTTGCCGACGATCAACACGCTGATGAGGATCGCGAAGCCGAGCGATATGAATACGGCGATGGGGATCGTCGTAGCCGTGGCGCTCGAGAGCTCAGCGGCCCGCTCGGTCGCTGCGTCGCTCTCCCGATCCACGGTCTCGGAGACGGGGATGAGGCTCGCCTTCGCATCTCGCAGCACCGGCTGGATTTCCTCGAAGAAAAAGTCCGTCGCTCGACCGACCTCTCCGGCATACACGAGCCTCTCCAGGCGGAGAGTCACATACTCCAGATGCTGGATAGCAGCCGCGGTCGCGGCGGTGTCGTCCCGGTAGCCGGCCTCGGTCAAGCTGGCCAGTTGAGTACGCGTCCTTCCGAGCGTCTCGAAGACTCCGGCGCGGCCCTCGGGGCTGGGATCCGCCACGTAGCTTCGCAGCGACGCGTCGACCTGTCCCAAGTCCGCTTCCAGCCGGCTCAGGGCGACCTCCGCCGCGCCATGCCTCCCCTTCAGATCGAAGGCGATGTCCCGGATCTCGTCCAGCCGCTCGATCGCGTAGAACGCTGGCAGGACGAGAACGATGGCCATGCAGGCCAGGGTGATCACGAGCCGCCTTCGCAGCGTCAATTCCCTCACAAAGCGCGGCCTGAAGCTCGGCATGATCCCGCCTACTGCTGGCTGACGATACGACGGATCCGCTCGAGCTCTTCCTCGAGCTCCCGAACCTGTCGCCGCAAGGCAGTGACCTGAGCCGGGTAGGATGAACCGGGGAGCGAGGGCAGTACGCCCTGAACGCCCTGGCTGTCGCCGACCGAAGGGGCGGCCCACAGGGCCTCACAGTGGAGCGACGCCTCGTCCATGAGGGTGGAGGCCTCGCCGTCCTCGGGTTCGTCTGGAGGCTGCCGACCATAGCCGTGCCGAAACAGCCAGCCGAGCTCGAGCGCTTCGGTATCCTCGGCTCCGAGCTGCTGGGCTCCGAGCCTGCGCCCTATCAGATAGAAGGATTCGGCGAACTGCCCGGCCCATGACATCGAGTCCAGCTCGCCGAGGAGCAGGCTGGTGGACTCAGCGGCGAGACTGCCTCGCGGGTCGGGGTTTCGCGGATCCAGCTCGGTCGCGGCGATCAGCAGGACCGCCTGCTGGCCGAGCGGAGCGCTGCCGCAGAGCTCCACGATCTCCATGAGTCGGGCATGCGCCACGGTGTAGTCGCTTTTCCCCAACGCCTCCAGCGCCGCCTTCAGTTTGTCCGGTGCCTCGGCCTGCGGAGGGGGTGGGGCCGGAGGCGGAGCTTCCACGGCCGCTGTGGGATCCGGTACGACCGGTCCCGGCACGGGGTTGGAGCTGCACGCCGCGATCAAGATCACAGCTGAAGCGGCGATGCCCGGATGCGGGTACGATCTGCGGTAACTCCGCGGAGAGGTCATGATCCCGCGGGTGCCCCCACCGGCTCTAACTCTCTGGGAACTGCCGCCTCCTCCGTGAAGCCTTCGGTCTCGCCTCGCTCATACAACGTGAAGAAAGCATCCACCACACGAGGATCGAACTTCGTCCGCCGGAGGCCGGTGATCTCCTCGAGGGCCTTCTGGACCGGCCACGCCTCCTTGTAGGGTCTCTTGTGCGTGAGTGAATCGAAAACGTCGATGACCGTGACGATGCGAGCGGACTCGGGGATCGCCTCGCCCTTGAGTCCCGCCTGGTAGCCCGTGCCGTCCCAGTTTTCGTGGTGGTACAGTGCGATTTCGGCCGCCATCTGGAGCATCGAGAATCGGCTGCCGGAGAGGATGCCGTGCCCGATCGTCACATGCTCCTTGATGTGGTCGAACTCCTCCGTCGTGAGCTTGCCGGGCTTGAGCAGCACGGCCGAGTCGATGCCGATCTTGCCGACGTCGTGCATCGGGGCGGCGCGCCCGATCACCTCGACCTGACTCTCCGGCCACCCGAACTCCTTCGCCAGCTTGGCCGAGAGGATTCCCACGCGCTTGGTGTGCTTTCCCGTTTCGTCGTCCCGGTACTCCGCGGCGAGAGCCAGGCGCTCGACGATCTCGAACTGTGCCTCCTCCAGATCCGCTGTGCGCTGACGCACCTTTCGCTCAAGCAGTGTATTCTGGTCTCGAAGGGCCAGCTGCAGGAAGCGGGTCTGGAGGAGGTTTGAGACTCGGAGCCGAACCTCGCCTGGGCTCAGCGGCTTGTTGACGAAATCGCTGGCGCCGTTGGAGAGGGCGCGCGACTTGGCTTCTCGGCTCGTATCGGATGTCAGAATGAGGACGGGAAGATGCTCGAAATCCGGCACGAGATCCGGCAGCAGCTCGAGCACCTGAAAGCCATCCAGGTTCTTCATTCTCAGATCCAGCAGGACGATGTCCGGGGGAGACTGCCGGCAGAGATCGGCGACCTGGCGAGGGTCGGTGGTCGTGATCAGGTTCTTGTATCCTGCCGGCTCGAGAACGTGACGAAGTAGCTCGACGTTGGCGGCTTCATCGTCGACGATGAGGATGCGGGCTCCCAGAAGATCGTCCGGGCCGACCACCCGACCAGCGCTGTCGCTTGATTTGCCGGGCAAGGTCGTTCTCCAGGCTCCTGTGTCGTGGTCTGAGGGCTGTTTGGCTTTGTGGCGGAGCGGCCGATGGATGCAGCCGGTCGGCGCCATCGCCGTTTTTGAGGGGAGCATCGGCCATGCCGTTGCGGCGATGTGGGGCAGGCGGTGGAGAGCCTGGGTGGGCGGAGGCCTGCATCCCTTTGCCTTGCCAGTACTTCGACCATTCTGGTGGCACAGCTCGTCTTGTAGCCCCAAGTGGCGGGAATTCGGGATTCGACCAGGGACGTAGCGAAAGACCAACCGCTTCGCATTTTGCGCCGTGTTGTAGCGCGAGCGCGGGGAGGGTGGCTAATCTGCGAGCATGCAGGAATCGGGGTTCGGCGTAAGCCAGGCGGACGTGCAGGTGTGGCTCCAGGATGCGTGGGCGTTCTCGTTGCCGCGCCTGCTGGAGAGCGCTGGCTGGATCGGCATGGCGGCTCTTCTCTACGTCGCCGTTCGGTGGACGATGCGAAGGGTCGAGCGTGCCGCCGAGATGCGGACCTCCAACGTTCTGGACGACTGGGCCGCCAGGCTCGTCCGTCAGCTTCTCCTTCTATCCGTCGTCTTCTTCACGCTCTGGCGTCTCGCTCTGACCTGGGGTCTCGTCAGAGCGGCTTCGGCCATCATCGCCGTGTGGATCGTCGGGCTGGCGTTTCCGCTCTCGAATTTCTTGGCCAGCCTGCTTCAGATGCTGGCGGAGCGCATGGCGCCCCGCACCGAGACGTCGCTCGACGACACGGCATTGCCGCTCTTCAACAAGGTGATCCGGGGCCTGCTTATCGCGGGGGCCGCTCTCGTCGCCCTCGAGACGATCGGCGTCCATGTGGGGCCTCTTCTGGCCGGCGCGGGAGTCGCCGGCCTGGCGCTCTCGCTCGCGGCGAAAGACACCCTCTCCAACCTGATTGCCGGGGTTCAGCTGATCGTGGACCGGCCCTTCAAGGTCGGTGATCGGGTGGAGCTCTGGACGGTGCCGAAGGAGTACGGCACGTGGGGGGACGTCATGGAGATCGGGCTCAGGGCCACGAAGATCCGCACGCCGGACAACCTCATCGTGATCGTGCCCAACAATGAGATCATGAGGCGTGACATCATCAACTACACGGCCTCCGGCGAGGACATCCGGCTCCGCATCCCGATTGGAATCGCCTACGATGCCGATACGACGCTGGCCAAGGATCTCATCCTGAAGGCCATGAGAGAGACCCCGGGGATCAGGTCGAAGCCGGAGCCTGTCGTGATTGTGCGGAGCTTCGGAGCTTCCAGCGTCGATCTGGAGGCCCGGCCGTGGATCGACGACGCGAGGCGTCGAAGGGCCATCGGCGACCAGGTCACGGAGCGGGTGAAGGAGCTGTTTGACGAACACGGCGTGGAGATCCCCTACCCCAAGCGCGATATTTACGTGAGAAGCAGGCCCGACCGGAAGCCGGAAGAACTCGGATGACGGTACGGGCGATCATGCGCCGCGGGCCGGTTATGGCCTTCACGCTGGCTGCGCAGCTGATGGTGCAGCCGCTCCCGGTGACCGCGCAAACGGACGCGGCAGCTCGTCGGGAGGTCCGTGTTCTCGAGACGGTCGAGCCATCCACCGGCCGCCGCTCGCTCCATGTCATGGAGGGACTGTCTCCTGATGAGATCCGCGCCGTGCAACGGGCTCTGAGCCGCGCCGGCTTCGGAGAGCCATGGCGAGAGGCCTCGCTGGATCCGTTCACGCGCGGTGCGCTGCAGCGCTTCCAGACCCACCGCGGATTGGCCGTGTGCGCTTGTGTCTCCCTGGAGACGCTCATCGAGCTGGATCTCAGGGTTCGAGTCGCCGAAACGATCGTTCTGGAGGAGCCTCCGAGGCCTGAGAGGGAGAATGTGGAGGACGTGGCAGATGCCGGGGAGGGGCTTCAGGATACCGCTCCTACCTACGTCGACTATGGCAGATACTATCCCTATGGCGTCGTCTACCTCGCGCCGCACATCCACCCGCATCACGATCCCTTTCATGGCTCCCTGGCCGGTGGCGCCGGAGCTCTAGCGAGGCGTGCCGGACGCGGCTTCGCCATCGGGGCCCGCTTCGGCGGCGTGCACGTTGGGGCGGCCGTCGGCGCGTCGCCGGCCATCGGCCCGTCGCCGGCACTTCGCCCTCTGGGCCCGTTTCCGAGGGTCGCTCCGCCGCCCAACGTCGTGCGCGGCGGCGGCTGATATTGCCGTTGATATTACGTATTCGTAATATTCCACAACCAATGACCTGAAACCTGCCTGAGGTTGCTCTTGCGCGCCGATCCTTCGGCGCCCACGCGAAGTGCCGGTGGAGCGCCGGGCGGATGTGAGGATGGGACGGGATGACGCTCAGAATCCTATCGCCGATTCACAAGGCAACTCGCCAGATCGGGCTGCACCTGGCCGAAAAGACGGCGGACCTTGGTGTGAGCAACGACGAGGGGCACCTCCTCTCCTACCTGGAGAGCTACAGTCCGGCGCCGATCTACGAGCTTCAGCGCGTGTTGGGCCACCGGCCCTCGACGTTGACCGGACTTATCGACCGCCTGCAACGGCGAGGGTTGGTGCGTCGCGAGCCGAACCCGGAGGACGGCCGCTCCTTCCTGATCACGCTCACCGGCTCGGGTCGGGAGCTCGCCAGGCGGGTTTCAGGGATGGTCAGACAGTTCGAGGCGCACGTCCTGTCGGGCGTCGACGATCGAGCGTTGGCAGGCTTTCGCGAGGTCATGGATGCGATCGGTGGCGTGGCCCAGGTCGAGATTCGGCCTGACGGCGCTGGACCCGCAGGCAACGCCGCGGCGCGGGCCGCGCGTCAGACTCCGGGGTCCGGGATCGGAAAGGCAGGAGGAGAGTGAGGCTACCCGTAACGGCCATCAAGAGGCCGGTGCTGGCGTCGATGATGAGCGCCGCGCTGATCCTGTTCGGAGCGATCGGTTTCACCCGGCTGCCCGTCCGTCAGTACCCGGACGTCGACTCTCCGATCGTTTCCGTGAGCACGGTGCTCCGCGGGGCGAACCCGCGTGTGGTCGAGACCGCCGTCACGGACGTGCTCGAGGAGGAGCTGAGCACGATCCCGGGGATCCGGACGCTGACGAGCTCCAGCGCGGAGCAGTTCAGCAACATCACGATCGAGTTCACGCTCTCGCGGGATCTCGAGGAGGCGGCGCAGGACGTCCGAGACAAGGTGTCGAGGGTCAGAGGCCGCCTGCCGCAGGAGATCGAGGAGCCGATCGTAACGAAGCAGGACTCAGACGCTCAGCCGTTCATGTGGCTGGCGCTCTCGGGCGACAACTACGACCTCATCCAGCTCTCCGTGATCGCGGACCGGGTGGTCAAGACCCGCTTGCAGGCGGTCGACGGCGTGGGTCAGGCCCAGATCCACGGGGAGCGCCGGCCCTCGATGCGGGTCTGGCTCTCCGCATCGGAGCTTGCGGCTCGCGGCCTGACCGTCCAGGAGGTCGAGTCGGCGATCCGCAGCCGGAACGTGGAGGTTCCGGCGGGCCGGATCGAGTCGCAGCGCCGCGAGTTCACCGTGAGGGCGCTCGGGGAGCTCAAGACCCCTGATGAGTTCGGAAAGATGGTGGTCTCGAGTCAGGACGGGCAGCTGGTCCGCCTGAGGGACCTGGCGCGGGTCGAGCTGGGGCCGGAGAACGATCGCGCGATCCTCCGCTACAAGGGGAGGACCGCCATAGCGCTCGGGGTGGTCCGCCAGTCGAAGGCCAACCTGATCGAGGTTTCGGACCGGATTCAGGCCGAGTTGCCGAAGATCGAGCAGGAGCTGCCGCCGGGCGTGGAGCTGAACGTCGGCTTCGACCGGTCCATCTTTGTCCGCCGC
>JAUVMT010000034.1 GCA_030600085.1 Gemmatimonadales bacterium
AGGTGAGCGACTTCCCCGCCCCGGTTGGCATCACCGCGATGCAGTCGTGTCTTGCGAGCACCGCTTCGATCACGTGGAGCTGGCCCGGCCGGAACGCCTCGTAGCCGAACACCTGGCGGAGCACGTCCAGCGGGTCGTCCCGAGCCTCCGGGCTACGAGTCTCGCTCATAGTCACATTCGAAGAACCCCGCCCATTCCGCGCCGTCTTGAGACAGGTCCATCCGCGAGCGCAGGATCCCTTTCCGGGTCAAATCGTACGTCAGGCGTGCATGCATTCCGGGGCCGCCATGCCCGACCGTCAGGACATCCCCGTCGAAGGTGCCCGTGAAGACTTCCGGGGGCGATCCCAGGCTGTCGAACCAGTGGAGCACGTAGCGCGACTCGTTCGAGTCGTACGTCATGACCCCGTGACCCTCGAACGTGATCACCCCACCACGTTCCTGTTCATACTCGGTAATCAGGGCGAATCCGTTCAGCGCCAGCCGGATGTCGTTTCGCCCCGTCGCGGTACCTCCCTGTGGGTCCCACGGCGACGGATGCATCGTCTCCGATCCCCGCCAGCGACCCACTAGCCTCTCGAGCTTCTGATGATGGCTCGTCGGCTTCGGCGTCTCCATGGTGACCTCCCTGGTCGAGAACCATCTGAACCCGGCACGAGGGTTGGCTGACGCGAACATACTCGCTGGCCCGAACTCCCGCAGCGAGAACAGCGACGCCTACATGGACGGCAAGGAGGAGCTATCGAACGGGTGGACGAGAGAGCTGCGGTCTGGCTTACTACACGGCGCTATCGGCAGGACACCCGAACATGATCCGGTGTCCGTCCACCGTTCGAATCCCGAACTCCCTCATGCCCCAGGGCTCGTCCCGAAGCTCCTTGATCACCGTCACGTCCTTCACGATCAGGGCGCCATACAAACCGTCGATGTCGTCGGTCTCCAGGTAGGCGAAGTACGAGTGATCGCCCAATTCCTCGGGCGACAGCGCATCCGGGCACTCGCCGGCCATGATGAAACACTCGTCCCTCAAGAAGAAGCGCCAGCCCGGATCGCCGATCTCCCTCACCTCGAAACCCAAATCGTCCCGGTAGAACCGCGCCGACTTCTCGAGGTCTTGGACGGCGATTACGTATCTGGGATGTCGTATCACTTCTCAGCACTCCTGTCGGTACTCCGAGTCCGCTGGAGGGACTGCTACGAGCCCGTCAGCTCGCTTATCTCGAGGAGGTGTCCATCCGGGTCCCGAAAAAAACAACGGATCTCACCGCCTCGATCCACGGGAGGCGTGAGGAACTTCGCGCCGCGAGAGCTCAGGACTTCGTACGCGACCTGGCAATCGGGCACCCGCATGGTGAGCTGGTGGCTTACGCGGTTTGGGTCGTCGGGCGGCTCGAACACGACGCCGGGTTTGTCCTCGGTCGGGCCACCGCCGGTCACGAGCAGAAGCCAGTTGCCCTGGAACTCCAGGACCGCTGAACTCCCGCCGTACTCCCGGAACAGCTTCGCACCCAAAACGTCGACGTAGAACGCTCTCGCCCGTTCAACATCAGACACCACCAGCAATTGCGTGAGCTCCACGCCCTCTACCGGGAACTCCTTCGTCATCGGGATCCTCCAAAACTGGCCGCCAGCGCAAACGGAAGCGAGCACCTCCTAGCCTGATAGGCATCGGATCGCTACGCCTCGACAATGAACTCGACACCATACGTCGCGCCAATCTCCTTGTACCGATCGGGATCGGCAGCCATCTGGTTGAACATCTCCTCGATCCCGGCAGGAACGAACCAAATGAGCATGCGCGCGGAGAGTTCTGACTCGTTCTTGAAGTGGTGAGCTACTCCGCGAGGTACGTGCAGAAATGTGCCCGTGTCGACTTGCTCGCGCTTGCCATCGATCCAAAACGTGACCTGGCCCTCGAGAACGTAGAACCCTTCCTCTTCGCGGGTCTGAATGTGTGGCGGAGGCCCCCCTCCGGGAGGAACGATCGCATCCATCATGAAGTAGGCACCATCTGTCTCTGCACCCGTGGCGAGGTACGAGTATTCATCGCCCGCCCCCAGGATCGTCGTCTTCTCGTCACCACTTCGAACCACTCTTGGTTCAGCCATCGAGGACGTCCTCCTTGTCCGGATTGATCAGAAAAGGGAAGCTTCTTCGCTTAAACGCGTTCAAAGTTCCTCGTAAGACTTCAGCCGTTTGCGGCGGCGAGCGAGTTCGCTCGAGTAGCGGGCTCCCAGGGAGTGGGCATTCTCTCTCGCCCAGTCGGTGAGCCTCGTTTCGCCCGCGGGCTGAGAAGAGGTGCAAAGAAGGTCGGCCATCAGGCCGTCGATCTCCTCGCGTGTGAGGAGGACATCATTGACGACCCGGCCGATGACCGATGCAACGAAGTGAGCGAAGGCAGGATGGACCGACACGATAGGTCGGGTTTTGCCGATGATGCGACCGATCTCTTCGACCAGGCCTCGGAAAGTGAATGTCTCCGGGCCTATGGCGTCGACGATCCGATTGCCGGTTTGCCTGCTTTCGGAAACGGCGAGGGCGGCGAAGTCATCGACGTAGATCGGTTGGATTCGGTAGTCCCCTCGGCCGAACACTCCGAACACGGGAAGCCGGCGGAGTGCCCAGGCAATGTTGTTGACCAGGATGTCCTCGCGACCGAACAACACTGCAGGCCTGAGGATGGAATGGGGTAGGTCCGACTCCCGGAGCGCGCGTTCGAGACGTGCCTTGCCCTTGAAGTACGGAAGGGTGGAATCCTCGGAAGGGTTGGTGATGCTGACATGAACGACTCGTCCGACGCCAGCTTCCTGAGCGGCCGAGAAGAGCTTGAGGCTGTTCTCGACGGCAAGGGAGTGGGTGAAGTGCCGATGATCAAAACGGACCCAATACGTATTGATGAGGACACCGGCGCCCTCGAGGGCGGCAGCAAGAGCTCTCGGGTCATCGAAACGGAAGGGTAGTGCCTTGATGCGACCGCCAAACGGGTTGGCGCGCCGCGTTGAGTTGGTGAGAGTGCGAACGGTGTGCCCCTGCTCGAGCAGGCGCATGGCGATGTACTTCCCCGAGTATCCAAAAGCGCCAGTTACGACGTACGTGTCCATGGGAGACAGCTCCTCATCGATACTCGATCACCCGTCTGCTCTCAGGACCCGGACCGAGTCACCGATAATCTCCAACACCTCGACCGGCCCCCCGTAGCGGGCCGCCATACCCACGTCGATGCGCCAGGCGCGGCCCTCACAGGCGCTGGAGATCCCGTCGTCCTGGATCGTATGACCCATGACGATTCGCGTCGCCTCCAAACCGCTCAGCACCTCCATGAGGACTTCGCACGCCTGCGAGTCCGGCTCATCCGAGTACAGTCGTGTCCATTGGGGACTGTCCGAGCCCTGCAAGACGCCCGGGCGATCCGCTTCCCCTCGAAGCCACGCTTGCGCCTCGCGGTTGATCTGATCGATTCCGTACGTCACGTGGTCGGGAAGCACGCCGCCGTGAACAAACAAGACGTTCCCTACTCGGAGGATCACCCGTCGTTGCGCCAACAGATCGGCGTAGGTCCCACCCGGCAGCAGCGCTGCCATTCGAGCTCGTTCGTGGAGCTCGAACTCGGCCAACCGAGGATCATTCGGGTCGTACTCGACGGCATCGGCGAAGTCGGCAAAGCCTTCATCGGTCACATAACGCAGGTCGCCCCTGGCGTTCATGAGCTCGTGATTGCCGAGCAGGGCGTGGAAAGCCCCACCCGCAGCCGTCGACTCGACACGTAGCCTCTCGAAGAGGTCCAGGATCGCTTGCTCATCGCTGCCTCGGTCGAGCTGGTCGCCCGTCTGCACGACGATCAGTTCGCCGCCGATCCAGCCGTCCTCCTCGTCTATGGCGCCCGCCAGGCGGAGCGCGCTTCGGGTCGCTTCGAGGTCGCCGTGCACATCCCCGAAGGCCACGATGCGCGTCACGTCTTCCGCCGAGCATCCGAGAAACGCGATCAACAGAGCGATCGCGAACGTGCCCTGGCCTGTTCTACGTACCCAAGCGTTGCTGTTCATATCAAACGAATCCCTTGAATCGTTGCCACGCCGGCCTCTGGGCGACTACTCCCCCTCCAGGGGGCTTTACGGCTCACCGTTGATAAAAACGGTGCCACCGAGCTCGATCGTCATAGTCATAACGTCAAGCCCTCCCTGGTCAGGCTAACAGTCGGTGCTTGAGTGCACGCCCTCCACCGGGCTCTTTCTAAAGGCTCCGGCGGACTCCCGGAGCGAGCATTAGCGCGACGGCGCGGAGACCCCGCAGGCGAAGCCGAGGAGGCTCCGCACCCAAAGCGCGTAGCGAGCCGAGGGAACCGCCGGAGCCCACAAAAGAAAGAGCCCGACCACCAGGCCGGGCTCTCCCCACCGCACGAAGCGGTGTGAACGACATTGCAGCTAGGGCTAGTACATGCCGCCCATGTCGCCGCCGCCCATGCCTCCGCCCATACCGCCGCCCATGCCGCCCTGGTTCTCATCGGGCCTCTCCACGACCACTGCTTCCGTCGTGAGCAGCAGCCCCGAGATCGACGCCGCGTTCTGCAGCGCCGTGCGCGTGACCTTCGTCGGGTCGATGACCCCGGCCTTCACCAGGTCCTCGTACTCGCCCGTCGCCGCGTTGTAGCCCCAGTTGAGCTCGTTCTTCTCGCGCACGCGCTCGACCACGATCGAGCCCTCGGCACCCGCGTTCTGCGTGATCTGCCGGATCGGCTCTTCCAAGGCCCGACGCACGATGGCCACTCCGATGTCCTCGTCCTGCTCACCCGTCTTGAGGTCCGAGATGGCCTTCTGGCACCAGAGAAGCGCCACGCCGCCTCCGGGAACGATCCCTTCCTCGACCGCGGCACGTGTCGCGTGGAGCGCATCCTCCACCCGCGCCTTCTTCTCCTTCATCTCGGTCTCGGTGGCCGCGCCCACGTTGATCACCGCGACGCCGCCGGCCAGCTTCGCGAGCCGCTCCTGCAGCTTCTCGCTGTCATAGTCGGACGTGGACTTGTCGATCGCGACCTTGATCTCGCTGATCCGGCCCTGGATCTTCTCCGCCTCGCCGGCACCGTCGACGATCGTCGTGTCGTCCTTGTCGATCACGATCCGCTTCGCCTCACCGAGATCGCTGACGACGGCGTTCTCCAACTTGAAGCCGAGCTCCTCGCTGATCACCTGACCGCCGGTCAGGATGGCAACGTCCTGGAGCATCATCTTGCGCCGGTCGCCGAAGCCCGGAGCCTTGACGGCCGCGACCTTGAGCGTGCCACGCAGCTTGTTCACGACGATCGTGGCGAGCGCCTCGCCATCGACGTCCTCGGCGATGATCAGCATGGGCTTGCCCAGCTGAGCGACCTTCTCGAGGACCGGCAGCAGGTCCTTCATCGAGGAGATCTTCTTGTCGTGGATCAGGATGACCGGATCGTCGAGGATGACCTCCATCTTCTCCGGATCCGTCACGAAGTACGGCGACAGGTAGCCGCGGTCGAACTGCATGCCATCGACGGTCTCCAGGGTCGTCTCGAGGCCCTTCGCCTCCTCGACCGTGATGACGCCGTCCTTGCCGACCTTCTCCATCGCGTCGGAAATGAGGTCGCCGATCACCTGATCGGCGTTGGCCGAGATCGTGGCCACCTGAGCGATCTCCTTCTTGCCGGTGGTCTCCGTGGAGATTTCCTTGAGCGTGTCGACGACCTTCTCGACCGAGGCGTCGATGCCCCGCTTGAGAGCCATCGGGTTCACGCCGGCCGTCACGCTCTTGAGCCCCTCCGTGAAGATCGACTGCGCGAGCACGGTGGCGGTCGTCGTGCCGTCACCGGCTGCATCGGACGTCTTCGTCGCGACCTCCTTCACCATCTTCGCGCCGAGATCCTCGACCGGATCGTCGAGCTCCACTTCCTTGGCCACCGTCACGCCGTCCTTGGTGATCGTCGGGCTCCCGAATTTCTTCTCGAGAACCACGTTCCGGCCCTTCGGGCCCAGCGTCACCCTGACGGCCCTCGATAGTTTGTCGATGCCGGCCTTCAGCCCCTGGCGTGCGGCGGTATCGAATTCCAGATCCTTCGCCATCGCTATATGCTCCCTTCAGCTATTCGTTCTTGAACGTCTCGGACTATCGTCGGCGATCGGTGGTCGACCGTCAGTCGATGATCGCCAGGACGTCGCTCTCCTTGATGATGAGCAGGTCGTGCCCATCGATGTTCACCTCGGTGCCCGAGTACTTTCCGTACAGGATCCTCTGTCCTTCCTCGAGCTCCACCGGGAGCCGCTCGCCTTCGTCCGAGACCCTGCCCGGACCGACGGCGATCACCGTTCCCTGCTGAGGCTTTTCCTTCGCTGTGTCAGGGATGTACAGCCCGCCACGCATCTCCTCGGTCTCCTCGAGCGGCTCGACCACGACGCGATCGGCAAGCGGCTGCACCTTCACCTTGGACGCTGTCGCCATTTGACCTCCTGCATGCTGATGTGAGTGTTCGAAACGATTTGTTGAAGCCCCGCTAATCCGAGTTCCGACGCACTCGAGCGCCAGGAAGCTGCGGAGTCTCTAGCGTTGTTAGCACTCCAATGTGGCGAGTGCCAGCGTCTTTGGCAATTGCACGCCTCGTGCCGAAACCGATCCGCCGTTTTGACCCTTAAACGCCCTCGCGGGCCATCTCCGAAGGGAGGTGGCGGGGCGATGAATGCCAGCGTTGCAGGCCTCCTGCCAGGCTGGCAAACCGAAGCGCGGGTTGAAACCTGGGCAGCTTCCAGCCCGTAAAGGTGGACGACACCGTAAACGGAGTCATCCGAGCGGCCGTCACGACACGGTGGCGAGCGGAGATGACATAAGTCCGACGGAGGATTCGATGTTTCGTTCGATTCTTTTGTTGTTGGCGGTCGGCGTGGGCGGAGTGGTCGCACTCGGGCTAGTGACCGCGCTCGTGGTGCCGCTGCTGGCCCTGGCCTTCAAGATCGCGTTCTTCGTCCTCATCGGATACCTGGTCCTGCGCTTGATCAAGCCCGATAAGGCCGAGGAGATGAGGAACCGCTTCAAGAGCAGCTGACGCGGGCGGCTAGCGATCCGCGGCGGAGCGGCTCCGCAGCGCCCGGCGTGCGGCCGCGATGAAGTCCGTCGCGGCGGTCACGCGCTCGCCGAGCTCCTCGATCCGCCAGCCGGCTTCGGTCGCACCCTCCTGTCGTAGCGCGAGCCGAATGCCCGGAAGGGCGAGCGTTGCGTATCCGTTATCCGGGTCGGTCGCGTAGAGGATCTGGCGAAGCCCGGGCGGCTCCGGGAGATCTCGCTCCGCCATGAAGGCCCGCGCCGCGCTCCGGATGTATTGGTTCGCCTCCTTCAGGGCGCCGTCGTCGATGCCTTCCTCGAGGGCCGCCGCCGCGGCTGAATCGAAACGGCCCGCCTCCTCGCCGAGACGGAAGACCTTCGCACGCACGGCCTCCAGCGCCCCTTCCAGCGCGGGAATCTCCTGCTCCTCCACGGAGCGCCGCATCTCCCCTATCACCTCTCCGACCCGCTTTTCCAGATCGGCGGCCAATCCCGGGAAGTCGTAGGGCAGTAGCTCCGCGTTCGCCAGGCGCGCGGCCAAGATCGCCAGCATGGACGCCGCTGCAGCGTGACGACGGTATCCCGGATCCCCGAAACGCTCCATCCAATCGGCCGCATCGTACGCCGAGTGGTACACGCCGCCGCGCCCGCCGAAGCCGAAGCCGGCTCCGGGGATTCCGAGCGTCTGCACGAAGGGCACGTGGTCGGACCCACCGCCCAGGTCGCCCACTCGCGGCCGGCCGCTCTGCGCGTCGCCGGCGACGCGGGCGGCCCACTTCTCCAGGACCGAACCTCCGCCATCCGGGCTCTCGACCGCGGCCGCGGCGCTCTGGATGAGGAGCTTGAGCTCCGGCGTCGCGGAGGCGTAGAAGTTCGGACCGCTGACGGGAGAGTCCTGGTTGATGTACGCCACGGCCGACGCGCCGACCTGATCCGCATGTGCTTCGACCCACTCCGTCGACCCCACGAGGCCCCACTCCTCGGCGTCCCAGGTGGCAAAGATGATCGTGCGGCGGGGCCGCCACCCCTCGCGGGCGGCCGCGGCAAAGGCATGGGCCGCCGCGATGACGGTGGCGGTACCGCTCACGTTGTCCAGTGCTCCGGGCCCCCACGCGTCTCGATGGGCGCCGAGAACGACCCACTCATCGGGCAGCTCCGAGCCGGGCAACACGCCGATGGTGTTATGGATCGGGTGCAAGGCATCCCTTCCCCGCTCGGTTTCCGTCGTGAGGCCGGCCCGCACGGGACCCGGGCCGGTCCGATAGTGAAACGGTAACGCGCCCTGCCACCCCCGAGGTGCGGAGGGACCGTCGAGGCCAGAGAGCAACTCGGTCACTGCCTCGTAGGAGACGGGCAACACGGGGATGCGCGCGATGCCGCTCATCTCCTCCTCCGGGAGACGCCTCGCTCCCGGAAGAGACGGCCATCCCGGCGTCGAGGGATCGCCGGACGAGTTCAGAACGCTGCCACGCTGCACGCCGAATCCGGGCCGCATCGGGCCGCCCGGATATACGTCGCCCGCCCGATAGCCGTCATCGGCCGGATCCGAGTAGAGGATGAGCCCGGCAGCCCCCCGTCGCTCCGCTTCGCGGACCTTGATTCCTCGGAAGGAGCGCCCGTACCGGGCGACGACGATCCTGCCGGCGACGTCGACCCCGAGGGAGTCCAGAACCGCGTAGTCACTCGGAAGCCCGAAGTTGGCGAACACCACCTCCCCCTCCGCCCGCCCTGAACCGGTGTGGGCGTTGAACGCGGGGAACGGATCGCGGGCGGGCGCCCCGGCTTCCGGGAGCTCGGGCTCCTCGAGCGAGATCGGTCCCGGGTCTGGATGGAGTCTCTCCAGAGAGATGAGCCGCGGGTGCGGGAGGTAGGCCACGAGCGTGTCGGAGTGAACGTCGAGGCCGGCTCGGGCCATCCACGCGAGAACGGAATCCCTCGTGACCGACTGCTCCGCCGTGCCCGCCACGTGGGGTCTCGCGCCGAGGACTCTCGCCCACCGCTCGATCGAATCGGGCTCGACCGCCTGCAGGAGCATCGCCTCGTAGCGCGCCTGCATCCGGCTCGCCTCCGCCCCGAAGCCGGCGATGTCGCCCTCCTGCGCTGCGGCATCTGTAGGCGCCAGCGCCGCCGCCAGGCCGATCAGCCAACCCGCCGCCCCCGAGGCTCGGCGGCGCGGGATCTTCACGGAAGGAGGTGTCGGCCCGCGATCGCCAGACCCTGCAGCGTAAGGTGCGGCTCGATCTGCTCGATCGTCTCGCAGTGCGGCGCGATAAGATCTACCAGGCCACCGGTCCCGATGACGAGAGGGGCTGCCGGCGTCCACTCGGCGAGAATCCTCTTCACGATTCCGTCGATCGCATCCACGACCGAGTAGAAGACCCCCGAGCCGAGGCAGGCGATGGTGTTCCGTCCTATGACCCTCTCGGGAGGCGCCACGTCCACCTGCATGAGCTTGGATGCCGCCTGTGAGAGGCGCTCCATTCCCGCCAGTGGCCCCGGTGCGATCACGCCGCCCAGGAACACGCCCTCGGCGGTTATGCAGTCGAACGTTGTGGCGGTTCCGACGTCCACGACGACGGCGTTCCGGCTTCGCTCCGCGATGGCCAACGTGTTGGCCAGCCGGTCCGCCCCGACCTCGAACGGCTCGTCCACGTCGAGGCGAATCGGGATGCGATCCGCCGAAGCGGCGGTCAGGAAGACGGACTCGATGCCCAGCGAGGAGCAGACGCCCTCCCAGGCTCGGTCCAGGACCGGGACGACCGATGCGACGACCGCCCCCGCCGGCCGTCCATCCGGCGCGCCGTCGTCGCCGAGGAAGCCCCGGACGAGGAGCGCGAGCTCGTCGGACGTCCGGCCCCGCTCCGTGGCCAGCCGCCAGGACCGGACCGTCTCCAGCCCGTCGAGGACGCCGAGCACGGTCTCGGTGTTGCCGACATCGATGGCCAGGATCACGCTCTACCCGGATGCCTTTCGGGACGAAGCCGTTTCCGGGACCACGGCGGCCTTCTCGATTCGGCGCAGCGCGCCGCGGTCCGGACGAAACAGAAGCGCCCCATCCGGCGCGATCCCCACGGCCACGCCGGCCGTCGCCGCCTCGGCGCCATCGACGAGGACGCTGACTCGGCGGTCCCGCAGCCAGTCGTAGTGATCCACGAGCTCGAGGGCGCCGTGGTCAAGCGCCGTGGTCGGCTCACGCAGGAAGGCCTCGAGTCCCTTCACGATCGCATCCGCCACCTCCGCCAGATCCACCTGCGCACCGATCTCCCCCTCGAGCGAAGTGGCGGCGGAGCGCACGGCCGCAGGCACGGAGGATGGCAGTGGCTTGGCGTTGATGCCCACCCCGACGATGACCTGTCGCGGCGCTCCTCCCGACCAGGACGCCTCGGCGAGGATGCCGCCGCACTTCCGCTCGCCCGCGTAGATGTCGTTCGGCCACTTGAGGGCGGGCCCGAGGCCGACGAACGCGAGGTCGAGTGCCCGCACGACTCCAAGGCCTGCCAGCACCGGAAGAAGCCCGGGGCTCTCCAGCTCGCCCGGGCGAAAGACCATGCTCAGATAGACACCCGAGTTGGGCGGCGAGTGCCAGACGCGCCCCTCCCTGCCCCGACCCCCCGTCTGCTCGCGACCGATCACGATCGTGCCGGCCGGCGCGTCCTCCTCGGCGAGCCGCCTGGCCTGGTCGTTGGTCGAGCCGACCTTGCCGAAGAGATGCACATCGGGACGCTCCCACCTCTCGCGCAGCTCGGCCTCGGTGCGACCGGCCCACCTGGAGATTCGCCTCGCGCTCATGCCAGCCTTTCGCGTGTGGGGCGATGCATGCTCAAGGTGTTACGAGCAGCGACAGATCGAGCGCCGCCGCCGAGTGAGTGAGCGCTCCGACCGAGACGAGATCGACGCCCGTGTCGGCGATCGAGCGCACGGACTCAAGGGTGACGCCTCCCGATGCCTCGAGCAAGGGGACGGGCGGGTCGACTCCTCGGACGGCCCGAACGGCCTCTCGAAGCATCTCCGCGGTCATGTTGTCCAGGAGTATCCGGTCCGGCCGGGCGCCGGGCGGGCGTTCCAGGGCCACTTCCAACTCCGCGAGCTGCGTCACCTCCACCTCGACCTCGAGGCCGGCCGCCCGGGCGCGCTCGCTCACCCGATCCAGCGCCGGACCCACCCCGCCGACGTGCCGCAGGTGGTTCTCCTTGAGAAGGACCATGTCGTACAGCCCGGAGCGGTGGTTCTGGCCGCCTCCGGCAGCGACCGCTTCCTTCTCCAACCGCCGCCAACCGGGCGTCGTCTTTCGTGTGTCGACGACGCGGCAGCCAGTCCCTTCGACCGCCCGCACGTACCGGGAGGTGAGCGTGGCGACACCTGACAGATGGCCCAGGAAGTTGAGGGCGGTCCGCTCGGCGGTCAGAATCGCATGCAGCCGCCCGCTCAGCTCGGCAACCACCGAACCCGCCTCGACCTCTTCGCCATCGGCGCGCCGCCAGTCGAGCCGGACCTCGGGGTCCAGTCGCCGGAAAACCCCTGCCGCGGGCCTCGTTCCGGCGATCACGCCGTCCGCGCGCGCCACGATCCGGCCCGAACCACGCCCCTCCTCCGAGATGGTCCAGCGGGTGGTCCAGTCAGCCTCGCCGATGTCCTCGGCGAGAGCCGCTTCGATCAGCGCCATCTCCGCTTCCGACGACCGTTCGCTCATACCGGCCTCACCGGAGCCCCGGGGCCACGGTGGCCGCCAGCAAGTAGGCTCCACCGACCAGCCAGCAGTAGTACGCGAACCAGTGGAAGTTTCGCGATCGAAGCATCCGGACGAAGAGGTGGATGGCCAGGATCCCCGCGACCGTGGCAACAGCGAAGCCGACGATCAGAGGGGCGGCCCCTACGGCCCGCCACGCCGCCTCGCCCCCGGTTGCCTGGAGCAGGGCGGCCCCGGCGATGGCGGGCACCGAGAGGAGAAAGGAGAACTCGGCCATGCGGACCACACCGACGCCGGTGCCCGCGCCCACCGCCACGGTGCTGCCGGAGCGTGAGATCCCAGGCAAGATGGCGAGCGCCTGGGCGAGCCCGACGACCATCGCGCCGAGAAGGCTCGGCCGCTCGCGCACCCCGTCAGCCGCCGCCTGCCGGTGCGTCGTCCGGGCGATCGACCAGGCGAAGACGCCGCTGAGGAGAAGGAAGCCGGCGGCCAGAGACGGTCGCTCGAAGGTGTCCTCGAAGAAGGGGCGCGCCGCAAGGCCGACCGCCGCGGCCGGCACCGAGGCCACGACGAGAAGACCCACATAGGCCGCCGAATCCCGATCGCCGCTCAGCAGGCCTCGCACGAGCTCGGCGATTCGGCTCCGGTATACGACGAGCACGGCAAGCAGGGTGGCCACGTGGACCGCCACCTCGAACGCCACGCCCGGCAGGTGGATGCCGAGCAGCGCCTGGCCCAGCACGAGGTGACCGCTGCTGGAGACGGGAAGGAACTCGGTGAGCCCCTGAAGTAGACCGAGCAACGCCGCTTCCAGTGGATTCATGAGACCTTCACGATCGTACCGGCGCCGGATCCGGCCCCCGGGGTGGAGCTACTCGCCGTCAACCGCCAGCACTTCCTCGTAGTAGCTCTCGTACAGGGGCACGATGCGGTCGGAGGAAAACCTTTCGACCGCCGACTCGCGGGCCGCGCGCGAGACACGGCTCCAGCGCTCGGAGTCACTCAGCAGCTCGACGGCGCTCTCGGCCATCGCCTCCACATCGCCAACCGGATGGAGCCGGCCGGTGAGCCCGTCGGTCACGACCTCGGAGAGACCCGAGCCCGAGCTGCCGACGACGGGAACGCCGCTCGCCATCGCCTCGAGAGCGACGAGCCCGAAGGACTCCTCTTCGCTGGGGAGCAGAAAGAGGTCGGCGCACGCCAGCAACTCCGCCACCGATTCCAGCTTGCCCAGGAAGGTCACCCGGTCCTCCCGCCCCAGCTCCCTCGACAGATCCTCCGCGGCCTGCCGCTCGGGCCCGTCACCCACGAAGATCAGCCTCGACGGCACCGAACGAGCGAGCCGATCGAAGACCCGGACGACGTCCTCGATGCGCTTGACCGGGCGGAAGTTCGAGATGTGCATGACGATCTTCTCGTCCTCAGGGGCCAGGGCGCCACGCTGGCATTCGTAGCGCTCGCGCTGGTAGACGGCCGGATCGATGAAGTTCGGGATGACTCGGATCGCACGCTCCGGGCACGCAAACGCCTCGTACGTCTCGCGCTGCAGCCACTCGGAGACCGCCGTCAGCCCATCGGACTGCTCGATCGAGAACTTCGTGATCGACCAGTAGGAGGGATCCTGCCCGACCAGCGTGATGTCCGTGCCGTGCAGGGTGGTGACCAGCTTCACGTCGCTGCCCTCGCTTCGCAGCATCTCCCGGGCGATCCAGCCGGTGGTGGCGTGCGGGATCGCGTAGTGCACGTGCAGCAGGTCCAGGCCGTGATCCCGCGTGACCTCGTGCATCGAGACGGCCAATGCAAGGGAGTACGGAGGATACACGAAGAGCGGGTATCGGTTGACCTCCACTTCGTGGAAAAAGAGGCCTTCGTGGAACTGGATGAGCCGGAACGGCTGGGCGTAGGAGATGAAGTGGATCTCGTGACCGCGGTCCGCGAGCTGAAGCCCCAGCTCGGTCGCCACGGCCCCGGAGCCGCCGAACGTCGGGTAACAGGTGATTCCGATCTTCATCGCCTTCTCCACTCCCTCTCCACCAGCTCCGCAAGGTGCTCGATAGGTTCGGTGCCGTCCAGCCAGCGCAGCCCCGGCAGCTGGTGTCGAAACCACGTCCTCTGCCGGCGCGCGTATGCCCACGACTGGCGCGCGATCGCCTCGATCGCCTCCTCGCGGCCGGCGTCACGTTCCAGAAAGGCAGCGACCTCCCGGTACCCGACCGCGTTCATCGCCGGGGCGTCGGGCGGCACGCCGGCGGCTCTGAGCGCCTCGACCTCCGCTGGCCAGCCCATCTCGAACTGG
>JAUVMT010000137.1 GCA_030600085.1 Gemmatimonadales bacterium
ACGAACCGGAGGCGGTCCGCCCAGGGGAGACGACCGAAGGCCGTCCGCACGACACCCTTGGTGAAGTACGTCTTCTCCGAGTAGTCGATGGCCACCTCGACCATCGCCGGGCGTCCCTCTTCGAGGATGGAAGCCGACCAATCGACGGCCTCTTCGACATCGGCGTTCGACCCGAGGCGCCGGTATTCGATCCCCACGGCCCTCGCCAGGGCGGAGAGGTCGTAGTCCGGAAGCTCGCTGCTTGTTCGGCGGCTAAGGGCGATGTCCTGAAACTGTGAGATCTGAGCGAGCTCCCGGTCACGCAGGACGAAGACCGCCGTGGCGGCGCCCTCCCGGGCGGCGGTGAGCAGCTCCAAGCCCGTCATGAGGAACGCGCCGTCGCCCGGCAGGGAGACCACCGGGATGCCGGGTCGTGCCAGAGCCGCGCCGATCGAGGCAGGCACGGCGTAACCCATGCACGAGTAGTCCACCGGCGCGAGGAATCGGCCCGGCGCCTCGAGGCGCAGCCACTCCATGGCGAGGAACGTCCCGTTTCCGCTGTCCGTGGCATACACCGTCTCCGCCGGAAAGCGAGCCTGGAGGGCAGGGAAGAGGCTGGAAGGGGAGACGCCCGACGCTCCCTCCGCCCCGCGCGCGCCCGCCACCTCGGCGTGCCCATCCGCGATGCGTCCACGCAGCTCCTCGTCTTCGCCCCTCGCTCTCAGCTCGGCGAGAAGGGCCCGCACCACGTCACCCGCATCCCCGACGACCTTGACGGCCGCCTCGAAGTTACGGCCCGGCACGGCCGGGTCGATGTCGACGTGGACCAGGGCGCCGGGTGGCTGGAGACCGTAGCTCCCGGTGCCCACCTCGGAGAAGCGACACCCGATGGCCAGCGTGACGTCACAGCTCTCGGCCACCCGTCGGGCGAACGGTGGTGCCGCAGCGCCGAACCCGGGCCAGAGGAAGAGCGGGTGGCTCTCGGGGAAGACCCCCTTGCCCTGGATCGTCGTCGCCACCGGAGCCTCGAGCCGCTCCGCCAGCTCCACGAGCGA
This sequence comes from Gemmatimonadales bacterium, assembly GCA_030600085.1. GTDB lineage: Bacteria > Gemmatimonadota > Gemmatimonadetes > Palauibacterales > Palauibacteraceae. Next base: position 1,035 of record JAUVMT010000137.1, read on the forward strand.
CTCGGAGGCACCGGCCGCCCCGAAGCCCACGTAGAGAAGGGGTCGGTCCGCTCGCTCGAGCGTCTCCAGGGAGCGCAGGATGGCGTCCCGTTCGAGCGTCGGACCGTCCTGGGGCCCTCTCTCCGCGGCCTTCTGCTCGACGGAGCCCTGCGCCAGGTAGTGGTCCGCCGGCACCTCCACCATCACCGGCCCCGGGACGCCCGCCCGCGCGATCGCACAGCCACGGCGCACCGTCCGATAGACTTCGTCGCGGCGGCTGGCACGAAGCGCTTCCTTAACGACGGGCGCGGCAATCGCCATCTGGTCGACGTCGTGCAGCTGGTAGGCGCTGTCGCTCTCGAGCCGGATGCCGCAAGCGAGCACGAGCATGGGGACGTTGTCGAGATAGGCTTCGGCGATCCCCGAAAGGGCGTGGGTGAGGCCGGCTCCGGGCACCACGTTGACGCACGCCATCCGGCCAGACGCTCGCCAGTGCCCATCCGCCATGAAGGAGGCCGACTGCTCGTCCGTCACCAGCACCGGGCGGACTGTTTCCGAAGCCGCCAGCGCGTCGTAGAGCTCGATGTTGTGCGTGCCGGGGATGCCGAAAGCGTGAGCGATGCCCTCGTCTTCGAGCGCCCGCACGACAGCCTGCGCCGCGGTCAGCCTCATCGAATCGCGTCCTCTCGGATCGCCTCGGCCACCCGATCGGCCAGCGCCATGATCGTCAGATAGGGGTTGATCTGGAGCGAGTCGGGGAAGAGGCTCGAGTCGGCCACTCGGAGCCACGGGTGCTCGTGCACGCGGCCCCAGGAGTCGGTCACCGAGTCAGCGGCGGAGCTGCCCATGCCGCAGCCGCCCATCAGGTGTGCCGCCGAGACCGGGACCGTACCGGCGACGAAATGCTCGGGCCGGATTCGCTCGTCGATCTCGCCGGCCTCGGGAGCCCGAAGCTCCGGCGGGCTGGCCAGCGGCACGTGCACGCGCGCGGCCCCGGCTCCGAAGAAGATTCTCGCCGACGCCCGCGTGCCCGCAGCGAGGGCTCGCACCACTTCATCCGTGAACCGATAGTGCACGACGGGTTGTCCTCTGGAGTCCACGGCGACCCGGTTCCCGGCCGTGGCCCGGTCGCAGGCCAACACGAGGATCATCTGAAGTCGTGGAAACGCACGCAGGAAGCTCTCGTTCGTCGCGCCGAAGCCGACGAGGCTCTTGGCGGTCACGAAGGGAAAGTACATGCAGGTCTCCAGCACATAGCCTTCCTCCACTGCACGGTCGACGTAATAGCTCTTCGGGTGTCCGACATCGTTGGTGATCTCGCGCGAGTGCTCCCCGACGAGGATGAAGGCGGGGTGGCAGGTGAACCCCTCTCCCAGCCGAGGCAGCCGCTTTCCGAAGCCGGAGCGCAGAAGGAGCGCCGGAGAGCCGACCGCTCCTCCGGCCACGACGACGGCGCCCGCCCGAACGCGGTACTCGCCAGGCTCCCACTCCGACGGGCTTCCCTTTCCCCCTGCCGGTGCGGCTGACACCCGGACGACTACGAGCTTCTCCTCGATGCGCGTCGCTTCGGCCCGCGACACCACCTCGACGCCGCGTCTTTCCGCGGCCGGGAGCTGGACGCGATCCGTCCCCTGCTTCGCGGCGTTCGGGCAGCCCAGGTTGCAGAGGCTGGATCCGCGGCAGCCCTTCACGTTGACCGGAAACTGCTGCGCCTCGAAACCGGCCTGCTCGCACCCCGCCGCGAACAGCGTGTTGTTCTCGTTGATCTCGACCGGCTCCAGCAGGTGAACGTTGTTCTGCTCCGCGAAGCGGCGGGATCGCTCTGCCAGGTCCGTGTGGGAGAGCCCCGGAACCCCCCAGCTCTCGACGACCCGCGGCTCGGCGATGAGCGACGTGCCGGTGTAGACGGCCGTCGATCCACCGTAGACTCGGCCGAAGGCGAGCGTCATCGTTCCGTCGGCCGTGAGAAAGCCGCCCGAGTCGGCGTACAGAGCCTCCGCCATCTCGAGCTCTTCGCCGGTAAACTCCTCGTCGGCCAGTCTCGGACCCTGCTCCAGCACCAGGACGCGGCGTCCCTGCTCGGCAAGCGGCGCGAGCCCCAGAGCGACGGTCCCTCCGCCGGCCCCGGAACCGATGATCACGACGTCGTACGCGCGATCGATCACGAGCCGCCTTCGATCCCGTCTTCCGGTCCGGTCGGAAAGTCGCCCATCAGGGCGGCCCAGCCGTCCGGGTCGGCGCGGTACCCTACGCTACGGCGGACCTCGGACCGGCCGTAGTAGCCGAGAAGAACGAGCGTCCGAAGGCCCCAGAAACCGCGGCGCAGCAGCAGGTTGGGGGAGCGCTGCACCCGGTCGAGGATCTGGGTTCTGCGAGCGTCGTCCAGGCGGCTGAAGCGTCGCCTGTGGCGGAGCAGCGGGCTCCACTCCAGAGCCAGGACGAGGAGGCGAAGCCCCCGTCTGAGGCGAGGGGGGCGCGTGCGGAGCGCCGCCTCGATCCGCGCTTCGACGTCCTGCCATCCCTCCGCGTCCAGCCGAGCGGCGCCCGGGACGATCGTGACGGCGAGCGAGCGAAACGCGCGGCGTCCAGGCGGAATCACTGGGGCCAGCGGGGGCGAGGTCACGTCGCAAACGATAGAGAGCTGGCCGAAGGGGGAGCAAGCCGGCCCCGAGGTGGTAGGATCCGTCCGGGATCGAAAGGACTGCTGATCCGAGTGGGAGACGGAGGAGCGAATGGAAGCGCCGCTTTTTCAGGTCGACGCGTTCACCGACCGGATCTTCGCCGGCAACCCGGCGGCGGTGTGTCTGCTTCCGCGGTGGCCGGATGCCGGGGCGATGCAGGCGATCGCCTCCGAGAACAACCTCTCCGAGACGGCTTTCCTGGTCGGCGCCGGCTCCGAGTACGAGCTCCGCTGGTTCACGCCGGTCTCCGAAGTGGATCTGTGCGGGCACGCCACGCTCGCCTCGGCCTTCGTGCTGTTCGAGCATTTCGGCGTGGACGGCGCCGTGACGTTCGACACCCGGAAAGGGGAGCTCTCGGTCCGTCGGGATGATGAGGGGCTTCTCCGGATGGACTTCCCGGCGCTGCCGGCGAAGCCCGCCGACCCGCCCGAGGGGATGCTGGAAGCCCTGGGCGGGTCACCGACCGAAGTCTTGCTGGCGGACGACTATCTGGTCCGTTATTCGGAAGAGCGGGAGGTGCGCGAGGTGGATCCCGATTTCGCCGCCCTCAGCGGCCTCGGGGCGCGCGGCGTCATCGTGACCGCGCCCGGTGACGCCGTGGATTTCGTCTCCCGCTTTTTCGCGCCCGACTGCGGCGTCCCGGAGGACCCGGTCACGGGTTCGGCTCACTGCACGCTCACGCCTTACTGGGCGGAGCACCTCGGCAAGAGTCGACTGCACGCGCGCCAGATCTCCCGGAGGGGCGGGGAACTCTGGTGCGAGCTCAGAGGAGACAGGGTGGAGATCTCGGGTAACGCCGCTCTCTATCTCTCGGGCTCGATCCGCTTCTGAGCGACGGGTCTGGCCGGCTACGCTTCTGGGCCGTCACGAAGCCCGACGGCGTTCAGCCCAGGACTCCCACGAAGCTCGATCTGTCGACCCGGTAGCCGGGGAAGACGCGCTCGAGCTTCTCTGCGCCCAGGTGCCCGCTTACGATTTCAACGAACACGTCCCTGAACTCGGTGGTGATGGCCAGGTCGCGTCCCTCGTACAGCTGCTCGCGCTCCAGGCCCGGCCAGCTCCCGAGCACGCGGCCGCCCGCGGTCGCTCCCCCGAGTACCAGCATGCAGTTCCCGTGGCCGTGGTCCGTTCCGCCCGAGCCGTTCTCCGCCACGGTACGGCCGAACTCCGACATCGTCACGACGACGACATCCTCGATCCGATCACCGAGGTCGTCGTGGAACGCCCGGATGCCGCTCCCGAGCTCGGCCAGACGGTTGGCCAGCTGCCCCTGGGCGCCGCCCTGCGCCAGGTGCGTGTCCCAGCCGCCGATGTCCGTGAACGCCACCTCAAGCCCCACGTCCGCTTTGATCAGCTGAGCGATCTGCTGCAGCGAGCGGCCGAAGTCGCCGCGCGGGTACTCGACGCCGGCCCGCGGCCGATACTGGAGCGGATCGGTTCGACGGAGCAGCTCGATCGCCTCGAAGGAATCGCCGGCCGCGCCGGCGATGAGGTCGTCCTCCTCGCTTCTGTACATCCGCTCGAACACCGATTCGAGCTCCGGGCTGCGGCCGCCGGCGATCCCGAAGCGCTCCAGATCCGCGATCGCGACGGTCGGATAGGAGCCCCGAAGCGCTCGCGGCATATCGGCACCCATGGCCACGCCACGCAAGGGGGATGACTCGGCCATGCTCACCTGACCGCTCGCGTGATCCGCGCTGTGGGCGGCCCCGTCCGCCAGCGTCCGACCCGCGCACGAACAGGCGTTCTCGGTCAGCAGGCGGTTCATCCACCCGTCTCGCGTCGACTTGACCCCCGGCGTTCCCGACTCCATGAAGTCCTGCGCGTCGAAGTGCGAGCGTGTCGGATGCGGCGAGCCGGAGGCGTGCAGGATCGCCAGCTCACCCTCCCGGTAGAGGTCGTGAAGGCTCCGAAGCGACGGATGAAGCCCGAAGAAACCGTCCAGGTCGATCGCCGACGCTCCGTCACCTCGAGATGGCTGCGGCACGGCGATCGAGCGGCGGACGCTGTAGTAAGCCTTCTCCTCGAAGGGCACGACCATGTTGAGTCCATCCACCGCGCCGCGCTGGAAGATGAAGACGACCGTCTTCTGGCGGCCCGTGGATCGGGTCTCGGCCAGCAAGGTCCGGGTCAGAAAAGCGGGGGGCAGACCGATGGCCACGAGGCCCACCGCTCCCTGCTTGAGGAAGATCCGTCGGTTGATCGGTCCCATCACATCCCCCTTACGGCTTTCTCGCTGCTCAGCATGGCTCTTCTGCCGCTCAACGGTGCTGGAACTCGGGTGATCCGAGCGCGAGGCCGAGGGCGAGCTCGCTAGGGCCGGCTCCACGGCGCAGCTCGGCCAGGGCCCCCTCCAGCCCCGCGAAGTCGCTCCGAATCTCCGTCTGTATCACTTCCTGCAACGCGGTGGTCTCCGCTCCGGGCAGCAGATCGGCGAGCATGCGATCCACCGGCTGTCGAGACAGGGATCCGGGGATCCGAACGTTCTGGATCCCCCCCGTCGCCATCGCGAGGCCGAGGTTCATCCGCTGCAGGAGCGCCGCCCCGCTCGCCCATTCCTCGGACTCCGCCGGATAGCCGGTCGGCGGCGACGACATGTAGGGCATCTGGTCGAGGGCGCGCAGCTGCTCCGCCAATCCTCGTGAGGGGCCGAACTCGGCCCCCGTCACCCTGAGCGCGCTGGCGACGAGCTCGAACGGGGTCTTGAGCTTGGTGCCGATGTTCGCCGGATCGTAGAAGCCCTCCGACGTGAACAGAGTCCGCGTGACCTCGCGCAGGTCGCCGCGGGTCTCGAGGAAGACCGCTGCCAGCTCATCCACGAGCGCCGGAGGCGGGTCGTCC
>JAUVMT010000155.1 GCA_030600085.1 Gemmatimonadales bacterium
ACCTCTCTCGACAGATCGCGGATCTCGAGGGAGGTGTGAACCCGGCCTGGGATGACGTTATGAGCGCCCGGGTCCGCGGAAATCCGGCCCACGGTTCCGACCTGTCTTCCGGGCTCGAAGGTCACCTCCTCGTTCACCGCCTGGACGTATCGGGCGGCTGCCAGCAGGGCATCGTTCCGGCTGCCCATGGGCGTGGTCCCGGCGTGATTCGCGGTCCCCTCGATCGTGACATCCCACCACTCGATGCCGACGATCCCTTCCACGACGCCGATATCGACGCCGGCCTTATCCAGGGATCCCCCCTGCTCGATGTGCAGTTCCATGAAGGCGGCGATCTGGCCGGGAGCGCGCTTCACCTCGGCGAGACGGTCCGGATCCCCGCCGATCGCGCGAATGCCCTCTCTACGCGTGAGCCCGCTGTGCGTCCTCTCGGAGAGCGCCCCCTCTCCGAGCTCGCCGACCATCGCGCGGCTGCCGGTCAGTCCGCTCTCCTCGTCCGAGAACACGACCACCTCCATCGGGTGCCTCGTCTGGATGCCGTGCTCATGGAGCACCTGCGCGCACTCGATCGCGGCGATCACGCCCACGTCGCCATCGTAGTTTCCCCCGAAGGGCACCGAGTCGATGTGAGAGCCGAACAGGATCGGGGGCAGGGAAGCGTCCGTGCCCTCCCGTCGGCCGATGATGTTCCCCGCGGGGTCGACACGAACCTCCAATCCCGCCTCCCGCATCAGCGACATGACATACGCGCGGCCCTCGATGTCCGCCTCGCTGAACGCCACCCGGCTCACGCCCCCCTCCGGGTTTCGTCCGAACTCGGAGAGCGAGAGAATGCGGGCCTCGACGCGGTCGGCGTCGACTCGGGGCCCATCGGACGCGCCCACCGGCTGCGCGCGGGCGGAGGTCGCCATCGTCCCCAGCATCGCCGCGCATGCGACATACACGGCGCCGATCGATATTCTCACCATGATTATCCTCGCTGTTGAAGCGCCCGACATGGCACCAAGGCCACGGGCGACTGGATCGACGCCGGTCGAATCGGCGCCGGCGATCTCACGGCCTCACAGGGCGGCGCGCACGCGATCACCGATCCCGTCCAGCCTCGATCCAACGGATCCGAGCTCTCCCTTGTCGAACTCATGTGAGGCGGACTCGATATCACGTCAACGGGGAGAGGGGAATGCTGATCCAGACGCAAACCACGATTCGAATCCTGATCGTCGCCGTCGCCGGCCTGGCGACCGTGGCGCTGGCGCGGCCCGGGCCCGCCACGCAGGCTCACCAGGCCGAGGTTTCCGTGGCGATCCCGAACCTCGAGGCGGGCTCGCGCCCTGGCTCGATCGCGCGTCGCCACGAGTCGACTGCCGGTTTCGCCGTTTTCTGCGAGGATCGCCGCTGATCGGGAGGCCCGGTGCGGCGCGCCCCGATCCCCGGCCGTAGGCCTTCATGGCTCAGTCCTTTCTCGTGCCGGGCGGCGGCTCCCCGACGACCCACTTGATGGTGCGGCCGGCCGGGATACGCTCGGTCTCCAGAACGCCGTTGAGAATGGCCAGCCTGGCTTCCGAAGCCGGAGTGGGCTTTCGGCGAGAAAGCTCGGCGATCGAGGAGGCTCGCTGGAGGGTGTAGAGCTCGATACGCATCGGCTCGACGGAGAGCGCTGCCCGATCGGTCAGCACCGCAAAGGAGCGGATGAAGCGCAGGAAAGCGTTCTGGTAATTTGTCAGCCGACCCTGGACCGTGTAGCCCATGATCCGGTACGTGAGGCCGCCGTGATCCAGGAAGGCCGCGATCCCTTCCAGCACGCCCTGCTCGGTCTGTGTTAGGAAGGATCCCATCGTGGCCGGCAGGCCGTTGATCCGCTCCCGACCTACGCGACCGGAGCTCAGGCCGTCCTGGGAGAAGAAGGCACGGGCGGCTTCATCGTGGCTCGATCCCTCGGAGGCGAGAGTCAGCTGGACGATGGCATCCTGACTGGGAGCCTGGCTGCCGACGACGCTGGGGAGGTTTGCCGTTTGCCAGCCATCCGGAAAGCGTATCTGAAATCTCAGATCGGGGTGTAGGAAGAGGCTCTCCGCGAAATACCCCTGCCGAGGATCCTCTCCGTACACGAGGCCATCGATGTGGAACAGGTATTCGTCCCTGCCGAGCTTCGCGTCGGCCAATCCGGGGATGGTGTCCACCAGGGCGTGCAGGCGCTCGATCCGGTCCTCCGAGCTGGGATGCGTCGACAGCCAGCTCGGGATTCCTCCGCCGTTCGACAGGTCTCCGATGCGGTCCAGCTTCTCGTGCATCGTGACCGACTCGCGGACGTCGTAGTCGACCCGCCCGGCGTAGCGCACGCCGAGCATGTCGCTCTCGTCCTCATCGTCGCGGCCGAAGCTGAGGAAAAGCACCTGCAGCCCCTGGCTCGCCAGGCCCGAGTAGCGGGCTACATCACGGCTCAGAATGGAGCCCACCGCCAGGCCGATCCCCGCCAGCTGAGCGCGTGAGATCTGTTCCACGCTGTGCCTGGCGGTTATGTGGCCGATCTCGTGGCCGAGCACCGCGGCCATCTCCGCTTCGGACGAGAAGTGGGCCAGGATGCCGCGCGTCACGTACACGGGGCCGCCTGGCAGCGCGAAGGCGTTGACGACCGGGTCGTCCACGACCCTGAAGCTCCAGGGCAGATCGGGACGCTCCGATACCGCCGCCAGGGCGAGGCCGACCCCCTCCACGTAGGCCTGGAGCTCGGGATCGTCCACCAGGGGCATCGAAGCCTCCACCTCCTGCGAGAACTGCTGCCCCATCTGGATCTCCTGTGACTCGCTCACGAGCGAGAGCATCTTTCCGCCCGTGGCGGGGTTTGTCGCACAGGAGACCAAGAAGAAGACCGGCACCAGGGAGCCGGCGAGACGCGCAGCGAGAACTCGGTAGGACATTCTTCTTCTTCTTCTTCCCTCAATCCGCGAATCGTCTTCGGCGATGATGCGGTGCCGTCGAGCTGCTTGATCTTTGATCAGAACGGTACGACGATCCTCTATCGGAAACGTTACGCCTGATGCAGGCCGCAGTGCCAGGGCGGTGCTTGCGCCCCGCCCGATCCTGCGCTTTATGGCTGAACGCGAAGCCCGAGGACGGTAGGCCGGCGATTCAGAACCGGCGATTCATGGAGGAGAGTGAGGAGAGTATGGTGTCGGGATTTCGGAAGGCCATCCCGCTGGCGTTCGTCTCGCTGTTCCTCCCGGCTCAGCTGCCCGCACAGACGGCGGCCGACTCGAGCGCGATAAGGGCGACGGCTCTCGACTACATCGAGGGCTGGTACGAGGGCGACGCCGAGCGCATGGAGCGCGCCGTACACCCCGACCTGGCCAAGCGCATCGTATTTCGTTTCTCGGACGGCGACGAGATCACGGAAACCGATGCGAAGGCCCTGATCAAACAGACCGAGCGGGGAGGCGGCAGCGGCACGCCGGAAGCGGAGCGGCGAACCGACGTGAGCATCCTGGACATCTTCGAGGGGGCGGCCAGCGTGCGCGTGGACGCAACCGGTTGGATCGACTACATGCACCTGGCGGAGGTGGACGGGCGCGGGGTGATCATGAACGTGCTGTGGGAGGCCCGGCCCCGGTAGACCTCGGCCGGGCGGCCTGCTTCAGCGAAACATCTGGGGACTGATCTCGATCGACACCTCGCTGATCCGGTCGACGGGAAGTCCCGCCAGGCGAGACGCCTCCCGAATGAGCTCGGCGCTCGGGGCGTCGTACTCGCAGTAGATCTTGCCTTCCGCCTCGGACACGAAGCTCCGAATCCACCGCACGCCGCTCATGTCGGTCAACACCTCCCTGGAGCGACGCGTGGCTTGCTCGAGCATCTCCATCGAGATGTTGTCGACGGTGCGCTCAACAATGAAGCGTGGCATTGGATACCTCCGGACAGCAACGGATCCGATACGGTCGATCCGCGCACTGAAAGCTCCACTGAACGTCGAGGCTCACGGCTCGATATCGAGGGCGCGGCAAGCTTCGCCAAGTTCGCGGTCGGCCAACTCATCCGCAATCTCCACCGCGGAGGCCGCAAGGCCGCGAGCGGCCGTGACCGATCCCAGCGCGGAGTTCGCGCGCGCCAGGCGATAGAGCAACCATCCTGCCCCCGGACGATCGTGCAGATCACGCCTGATCGCGAGCGACGCCTCCAGATGTTCCACGGCGGCCTCGTACTCTCCGTTCTCGTGCTCGAGCTCGCCCAAAACTGCGAGGCTGTGCGCCTCCAGGAGACGCTCCCCGGTCATGCGATTGACCTCCAGAGCTTCGCGGAGGTTGGCCACCGCCTCCTCTGTCTGCCCCATGTCGCGAAGGGTGACGCCGAGCGAGTTGAGGATCAGGCCTGCATGCACCCAGTCCTCGAGGTCTTTGTAGACGTGGAGCGCCTCGCGGTAGCATTCCAGAGCTCGCTCGTGCTCATCTCTGCGCCAGTAGAGGATCGCGAGCGAGTTGGACAGCGACGCCAGCCTCGGGGCGTCGGCCAGCGTTCTGGCCAACTGAATCGCCTTATGATAGAGGCGCAGCGACCGCTCCGGATCATCGGATCTGAAGAGCCTCGCCACAGCTTCCCACGCGGTCAGCACCCTCGCGTCATCGTGGTATCTCTCGCCGAGCACCCGAACCCGACCCCAGGCTGACGCGGCCTCCGACAAACGCCCTTCGGCCTCGAACGCCTTGGCGGCCGCCTGCCGCATTGCGGCCTCCGACTCGGTGTCTCTCAGCTGGTCGAACGTCTCGGCGGCTTCGAGGAGGTGAGGGAGGGCCTCGGCCGGCCGCTTCAAGCCGACCAGCACCTCGCCGAGGACACGCTGTGCCTGGGCGAATCCATCCGCCGTGCTCGCGCGCCGGCTGACCGAGACGGCTTGGCGGTAGAGCTCCAGGCTCTCCTCGATCTGTCCCTCCTGCAGCTGGAGGTGTGCGAGCGACATGAGATGGTACGAGCGATGGACCGCCAGCATCGACCCGCCGGCATGGGAAGCGGCCCGATCGATATACTCGAGCGCTTTCTCGTTGTCTCCGAGCGAGCGGTAGATGTTCCCGATGTTGTGAAGGACGTAGCTCAGCTTCTTGTCGAGCTCCCCGACGTCGTCTCCGTCGTAGCGCTCGCGCACCTGGACGGCTTCGTGCAGGAACTCCAACGCTTCGTCGCTCCGGCCCAGACCCTTGTACAGGTTCCCGAGGTTGGAGAGCTCTATCATCATGCCTTCGGGGTCGCCCAGCTCACGGTCGATGGCCAGGGTCTGTTCCTGGAGCGCGATCGCCTCCTCGTTGCGCTCCTGGTGCCACCGAAGGAGGCCGATGCTGCGCAGCGCGTTGCGCTCCGCCGCCGGGTCGCCGAGCTCGCGCGCGACGCGGAGGGAACTGCTGAGCTCGCGCTCCGCGAGGCGGAACTGTCGGGTGAGCGTGTAGAGGTCCCCCTGGCGGAGATAGGCCTCGGCGAGCCGCTCCGAGGCGCCCTCGGGTTCCAGCAGGCGCACGAGTTCGCCGCAGATGCCTTGCTGGCGCTCTCGGAGACCGACGGTCTCGCAAAGTCGTTCCTGCTTGAACAGGATCCTGAGCCGCACCTCCTCCCGCTCCTCGCGAGAGGGCAGGCGGCTCGCGGCCTCCAGTGTCTCGTCCAATAGCTCGAGGGCGTCCGCGAACTGGCTGAGGGCTTCTGCCCGCTCCGCCGCCCTTTGGCCGTAGAGCACGGCCTTCCACCACACTCCGGCAGCGGCGAAATGGGAGGCGAGGCGATCCAGGTGTTGGTCGAGGCCCTCGGCGTACAGCTCCTCGATCACCTCCGCCACCTTCTGGTGGAGTTCCTTCTGGCGGTGGCGCAGAAGGCTGTCGTACGCGACCTCCCGTACCGGGGCCTGAGTGAACCTGTAGGTGATGTTGGGGGATACCCCGACCTGCTGGATCAGTCCGAGATCCTTCAAGGAACCCAGTGCCTCGG
>JAUVMT010000158.1 GCA_030600085.1 Gemmatimonadales bacterium
CCGGGAAGCTGGCGTTGAAGGAGGCCGGCGGCGGGCTTCCGATCATCATCCCCCCAGGCAAGCGCGCGATGAGCGTGAAGGTGGATCAGGTGATCGGCGTCGCGGGCTTCACCCTGCCCGGCACCCGAGTGGACATTCTGGTGACGCTGGATCAGGTCGCGGGGGTGCCCGATGCGATCACCCAGATCGTGTTGCAGAACATCATCGTCCTCACGGCCGGCCAGGTGATCGAGCGAGACACGGACGGTGAGCCGATGACGGTGCCGGTCGTGACGCTCCTCGTCGGACCGGAGGAGGCCGAGAAGCTCACGCTGGCGACCTCGAAGGGCCGGATCCAGCTGGCGCTGCGCAACACGCTCGACCTCGACACGGTCGATACGCCGGGCGTGCGGCCGAGGGGTCTCCTGCGGCAGCAAAAGGTCGTTCGCTCGGGACGCTCGGTCCCGGCGACGATCAACGTCGAGGTCTACCGGGGTCCGGAGCGTGCGGTGCAGACCGTGGACCGGCCGCCGGAAGGCTCCTAGGCCGCTTGTAGACGACCGAGTTCGAGGATTTCAAGACCGGAACGGTGTGCTCATGTCCCGCCCTCAAATCGGTGAACTGACAAAGGATTCAGTCATGAATCGGACGCGAGGCGCAGTTTGCCGTTTCGGTATCGCGGCGTTGGTGGGGGCCTTCCTCGCCATCGGCCACCCGCTCGCCTTTCCGCAGGATTTGTGGGCGCAGCAGGTAGAGCCGACGACGGTGTTGCGGGTGCCGGTGGGCAATTCGTCGGTGGTGATGCACGGAGCGGTATTGGACCGGGTGTCGATCGGCAATCCGGAGATAGCGGATGCGGTGGTGGTATCGGCCAGGGAGGTGGTGGTGAACGGGAAGACGGCGGGGACGACGTCGCTGCTGCTGTGGGACCGAGCCGGGGGCCGAGCGGTCTATTCGGTGCGGGTGACGGCGGATGCGCCGATGCTGGAGCGCGAGTTCCGGACGCTGTTTCCGGGCGAGGACATTCGGGCCCGTGCGGTGGGCAACACGGTGATTCTGGAGGGGGAGGTGGAGGACCCGCGGATGGCGCGGCGGGCGGTGCGTGTGGCGCAGGGACTGGGCGAGGGAGTGACGGTGCTGGACCACATAGCGGTGCCGCGGCCGAGCCAGGTGTTGGTGCAGGTGCGGTTTGCGGAGGTGAGCCGTAACGCGCTGCAGGAGCTGGGCGCGGAGCTGCTGGTCTACGACGGGTCGAGCGTGAAGTCGGTACTGGGCTCCGGGAGCATCGCGTCGACGACGGGCCAGCAGCAGGGCGGCGGCGGAGATACGGGTGGCCAGGGGATCGCGGACAACCCGTTCGAGTTCACGCAGGTCGTGAGTGAGGCGGTGAACTTCTTCATTTTCCACCAGCCCTCGGGGCTGGGCGCGTTCATCAAGATGCTGCAGCAGCGGGGTCTGTTCCGGTCATTGGCGGAGCCGAGCCTGCTGGCGGCGAGCGGAGACAGCGCGTCGTTCCTGGCGGGTGGTGAGTTCCCCTACCCGGTGCTGCAGGGCGGGACGGCGTCCAACGCGGTGACGATCCAGTTCAAGGAGTTCGGGATCCGGCTGAACTTCAAGCCAACGATCACGAACTCGGGGATGATCCGCCTGGAGGTGAGGCCGGAGGTCTCGCAGCTGGACTTCGCGAACGCGACGCAGATCGCGGGCTTCCTGATTCCCTCGCTGCTGTCGCGCCGAGCGCAGACGACGGTGGAGCTGTCCGACGGACAGACGTTCGCGATCGCGGGCCTGGTGGACAACTCGATGGCCAAGGCGATCACGAAGGTCCCGATCCTGGGGGACATCCCGATCCTGGGCTACCTGTTCAAGTCGGAGGAATTCCGGCAGAACCGGACGGAGCTGTTGGTGCTGGTGACGCCGCGGCTGGTTCATCCGATGGACGCGGCACCGCCGCTGCCCACGGGCGAGCCCGATACCTGGCAGCGCAACGACGATCTCAAGATCGACAAGGCCGAGCCCTACGACTGGAAACAGCCCTGGGGCCTCCAAGACCAGGGCTCTCAGCCCTGACGCAGGTGGGAGGGTTGTTGTGGTGGTGAGACGTAATGCGCGCGAAGGCGCAGGGATGGAAATGAGCAACGACACGACGCGTTACCAGAGTGCAGACTCCCGATCGCCCGTCAAGGCGGTGGTGATATCGCCTGATCCGGCCTTCCGAGAAGCGCTGACGACGATACTCGCCAGTCGAGACATCGGCGTGCTTCTCGCGCTCGAGATCGACATGCCGCTTACGGAGGTCGCAGATCCGGAGCTGGATCAGCTTCGGCGCCTGCAGCCCGGGATCGTCTTTCTGGATCTCGAAGAGAATCCGCACGTCGGATTGAAGTTCGCGGAGTTTCTCGTCGAATCCTCGCTCGCGACGGCGCTCGTCGGCGCCGGGGCCAGCGCGTCGCCGGAGCTCCTCCTGTCCGCCATGCAGGCGGGCGTCTCGGAGTTTCTGACGAAGCCCCTCACGCCGGAAGCGGTCGTCTCGGCCGTCGAGCGGGTCTGGCGGAAGACCGGGAAGAAGATCGATCAGACGCGGCGGGCACCGGGCGAGCTCTTTGTTGTGTTCGGCGCGAAGGGTGGATGCGGAGGTACGACGCTGAGTGCCAACCTGGCGATCGAGATCCACCGGCTGAGCCGGAAGAGGGTGCTCCTCGTCGATCTGGACCTCGAGCTCGGCGAGACGGCGTTGCTGTTGGGGGTGGAGCCCGAGTTCAGCGTCGTCGACCTCGTGCGGAACTTCCACCGCGTGGATACCGGCCTACTGGCCTCCTACATCGAACGGCACGAGTCCGGGGTCGAGGTGCTGGCGGCCCCGTTCGAGCCGGCCGACTTCGAGGCCGTGAGCGGCGACCGGGTGCGGCGGATCCTGCAGTTCCTGAAGCAGCACTACGACTACGTGATCGTGGACGCGCCGAAGACGTTCAACCCCGCCACGTTGGCGGCCTTCGGGGAGGCCGATGAGGTGTACCTGGTGGCGACCGCCGACCTTCCTTCGATCCGGAACCTCACGCGGAGCTTGCCGCTCCTGCGCAATCTGCGGGGACGGAAGCCGCTCGATGAGTGGCTGCGGCTCGTCGTTAATCGATTCGAGCCCACTGTGGAGATCCCGATCCCGGATGTCGAGCGGACGCTGGCGATGAGCGTTTACTGGACGCTCCGCAACGACTATAGCGCCGTGATGGCGTCGATCAACCACGGCAAGCCGGTCGTGACGGAGAAAAAGTCGGTGTACGCCAAGGACGTGCGCGGCCTGGCCGCCAAGATCACGGGTGTTGCCGTCCAGAAGCAATCAACGTTTCTCAGAGGGCTCTTCAGCCCGTTTCGCAGTAACGGACGCAGTCCGGCCGTCGAACGTCTCGATGCCACAGCTGTGTCGTCTGAAACGAAGGTGAAGGCAGATGAGTGAGTTCGATCGGTTGTCGGAGAGCGCTTCGATCCCACAGATAGACCTGGACACGGAGTTGCCCTGGGAGCGGGCGGCCCGTACCGCGCTCGAGGCGGACGCGGAGTACGATTCGCCCGGCGGCGGCTCCGAGTTTCAGGAGATACGCACGCGTGTGCACCGAAAGCTCCTCGAGCGGCTGAACCTCAGCACGCTCAGCACGCGCGACGAAGAAGAGGCGGTCAGCGAGGTCCGGAAGATCGTCCGGACCCTGTTGGACAGTGAGGCTACCCCCCTCAACCTCGAGGAGCGGGAGGAGCTGGTCGAGCAGGTCCTGCACGAGGTATTCGGGCTCGGGCCGCTGGAGCCGCTGGTCAACGACCCGAGCATCTCCGATATCCTGGTCAACACGTTCGACCAGGTATACGTGGAGCGGAACGGCAAGCTGGAGCGCACGGATGTGCGCTTCAAAGACGACCGGCACCTGGTGCAGGTAATCGACCGTATCGTCTCGGCGGTGGGCCGCCGGATCGATGATTCCTCGCCGATGGTGGATGCCCGGCTGCCAGATGGCTCGCGCGTCAATGCGGTCATCCCGCCGGTTTCCATCGACGGCCCCCACGTGTCGATCCGGAAGTTCCGCAGGGACGTCATCTCGATGGACGACATGGTGCGCAACGGCACAGTCAACGACCCGATGCGCGAGTTGCTGCAGGGGATCGTCCGAGCCCGGCTCAACGTCCTGATATCGGGCGGTACCGGCTCCGGCAAGACGACGCTCCTCAACGCCCTTTCGGAGTCGATTCCAACCAGTGAGCGCGTCGTCACGATCGAAGACTCCGCCGAGCTACAGCTGCGACAGCCGCACGTGGTCCGCATGGAGACGCGCCCGCCCAACATCGAGGGCAAAGGCCAAATCGATCAGCGTCAACTCGTCATCAACTCGCTCCGCATGCGTCCCGATCGGATCATCGTCGGCGAGGTGAGAGGATCGGAGGCGATCGACATGCTCCAGGCGATGAACACGGGGCACGACGGCTCGCTCACGACGCTCCACGCGAACACTCCGCGCGACGCGCTGGCCCGCCTCGAGACACTGATCTCGATGGCGAACCTCAATCTTCCCGAGCGTGGCATGCGCCAACAGGTCGCGAGCGCAATCGACATCATCATCCACGTCTCCCGTCTCGCCGACGGGAAGCGGAAGGTCATTCAGATCTCCGAGCTCGTCGGGATGGAGGGTGACGTCATCACGATGCAGGACCTCTTCACCTTCGATCGGTTCGGCATAGACACCGACGGCAGCGTCCTCGGCAGCTTCAAGGCGACGGGAATACGACCGCGTTGCGCCGAACGTCTTCAGGCGTACGGTATCGACTTGGCCGAGACGCTCTTCGCCAACGCCGACTTCGGCGGCTTCCCGACGGAGAAGGCAGGATGAGCGGGATCCTGGGCCAGAACGGCGTCGTAGCCTTCGCCCTGTTCGCTTCGATCGCGCTGGCGATGCTGGCGCTCGTGCTGGTGTGGGAGGGTGTCCGGCGACTGCAAAAACAGCGTTCTCTGGTCACGCAACTCCGCGCGCTCGCAAAGCCGAGCGGAATCGCCACCGGGGGCGCCGGCGGACTGCTGACGGCCGGCGGCAAGCAGGGGCCCGTCTGGGCCGAAGCCATCCTGCTCCGCCTCCCCCACCAGAGGGACCTGAAGAACTTCCTCGAGCAGGGGGATGTGGGCTGGACCGTCGGGACCTTCTTGATGCTGACGATCGGTGCGGCCGCCGCGTTCGGGATTTCGGCCATGGTGCTCGTGCCGGCCCCCATACCGTTCGCGGCCGCGGCGATCGGTGCGCTGATCCCGTATCTCTACATCTCGAGGAGGCGTAAGCAACGATTCGCCAAGTTCGAGGAGTACTTTCCGGAAGCGATCGACATTCTAGGCCGAGCCATCCGTGCGGGACACGCGTTCTCGACCGGCCTGGAGGTCGTGGCCGAGGAGGCCAACGCTCCGGTATCCGACGAGTTCCGGCAGGTCTACGAGGAGCAGAAGTTCGGGCTTCCGCTTCCCGAGTCGCTGCTCTCGCTGGCCGATCGCATCGCGATTCTGGACGTCCGGATCTTCGTGACGGCGATCATGATCCAGCGCGAGTCGGGCGGTAATCTGGCCGAGATCCTCGACAACCTCTCGTACGTGATTCGTGAGCGTTTCAAGTTCCGCCGACAGCTTAGAGTGTACACGGCGCACGGAAAGATGACGGGCTACGTTCTGGCCGTCGCGCCGATCGTCGCTGGTGTGGGCATGTACACTCTGAATCCCGACTACATGGGCGTTCTGTTCACGGAACCCGGGGGCAGGCTGATGCTCGCCGTGGCGGTGACGCTTCAGCTGTTCGGCTTCCTGGTGATCAAAAAACTGGTGAAG
>JAUVMT010000126.1 GCA_030600085.1 Gemmatimonadales bacterium
TCACACCGCTCGGGAACGACGTGGAGTCGACGTGGTCCGGCCTGATCGAAGGCCGAAGCGGCGCGGCGCCGATCACTCTCTTCGACGCCACAGATCAGGATGTCCGCTTCGCCTGCGAGGTGAAGCACTTCGATCCGTCGCTCTTCATGGACCCGAAGGAAGTCAAGCGAAGCGACCGGTTCGTCCAGTTCTCGCTGGCCACCGCTGATCAGGCGGTGCAAGCCGCCGACCTGCGCGAAGCGCTGCCAGGCCTCCCGAAGGAACGGTTCGGCGTGATCGTCGGGAGCGGCATCGGCGGCCTGATGACTCTGGAGACTCAGCACCTCCGGATGTTGGATCGAGGGCCCCGTCGGGTGTCGCCCTTCTTCATCCCCATGTTCATCGCCGACATGGCGGCGGGTTTGATCTCGATGCGTTATGGCGCCCGTGGACCCAACTACGCGACCGTGTCCGCCTGCGCCTCCAGCGCGCACGCGCTCGGATTGGCCTACAGGTCGATACGATCCGGCGAGGCGGACGTGATGATCGCGGGAGGAGCGGAGGCCACGATCACGCCGCTCTGTACGGCCGGTTTCGCCGCGATGAAGGCGCTGTCGACGCGCAACGATGATCCCGCCACGGCATCGCGGCCGTTCGATAAGTACCGGGACGGCTTCGTGCTGGGGGAGGGCGCTGCCGCTCTCGTCCTGGAGGCGCTCGAGCACGCCCGCGCTCGCGGCGCCCCCATCCTCGCGGAGCTCGTCGGATTCGGCCAGAGCGCGGACGCATACCACATGACGGCACCTGCCCCGGAGGGAGCAGGCGCTCAGGTGGCGATCCGAAGCGCTCTCGCCGATGCCGGCATCGAGTCCGAGGACGTGGACTACGTGAACGCACACGGCACCTCGACTCCCCAGAACGACGCGACGGAGACCGCCGCCCTCAAGAACGTGTTCGGCGATCACGCCTACGATCTCGTCGTCGGCTCGACCAAGTCGATGACCGGCCACACGCTCGGAGCGGCAGGCGCCGTCGAAGGGGCCATCAGCGCTCTGGCGTGCCAGCGCGGGCTCATCCCGCCGACCATCAACTTCGAGGAGCTCGACCCGGAGTGTGACCTGGACTACGCCCACCAGGGACCCGTGGAGAGGGACGTGCGGATTGCTATCAGCAACTCCTTCGGGTTCGGAGGGCACAACGTCACCCTCGTGATCCGTAAGTGGACGGAGTAGGGAGCGCTCGACCATTCCCAAGGTCTTGATTCTCATTGGATCGGAGTCAGATCGCCCGAAGATGCTGGGTGCCCTGGAGGTGTTGCAGGATGCCGGCGCGGAGGCGGAGATCATGGTGGCGAGTGCCCACAGGGAACCGGACCGAACCAGGCAGCTTGCGTCAAGAGCCGAGGAAGATGGTTGGTCCGTGGTGATCTGTGGGGCAGGACTGTCGGCCGCCTTGCCGGGTTTCGTCGCCGCGCACACCGACCTGCCGGTCATCGGCGTGCCGCTCTCGGCCGGGAGCCTCGGCGGGCTGGACGCGCTGCTGTCGACGGTGCAGATGCCGCCCGGCGTGCCCGTGGCCGCCGTCGGGATCGACAACGCCCACAACGCGGCACACCTCGCCCTTCGCATGCTCCGGATGGTCGACCGGCTCTAGCGGCGACCTTGACCTCGGGGTTTCTCAGATGAGAGTCGGACTGGGCTTCGATCGTCGGGACGCGTCGACGGATGCGCTCGCCGGCGTCATCCACCGAGCCGTTGCCGAAGCGCTTCGCGGCGCCTCGGGTCTGGACACCCCATTGCCTGGAACGTCCGAGGCTGACGCCCGCGATGCTCTCGAGACAAGCGCGAGAAGGGGGGCGGGAGGCGCGGAGGGGGAGCTGCGGGAGACGGTGCGCCTCATCGAGCGGCACAACCACCAGGTCGTGAACCTGGACATCACCGTCCTGGCCGACGTGCCGTACCCCGAAGCAGCCCTGCACGAGATCCGGGAGAGGGTGGCGGAGCTCGTTCACATCGCTCCTGCGAACGTGGTGACGAAGAAGTCCGAAATCAACCCGACTCCCTGGCTGGAAGCGGGTAACGGGGTCGCCGCGATCGCGATCACCCTACTGGATCAGATCTCCGATCTGGACGCCCTGCACGCCAGCATCCGCTCCGGCGGCTAACTGGTCGCAGAGCGGGGTAGAGGTCCGACATGCCGGCCCAACTTGAGAGCTTTATTCGCTTTCTGGACGTCTTCCCAGTCGAGACCATCTACCTCCTGGTCGCCCTCGGCGCGGCGGTGGAGAACATCTTCCCGCCTATCCCATCCGATACCATCGTGTTGCTGGGGGGCGTCCTGGCGGATCACGGCGTCGTGCGAGCCGATCTCGTGTTCGCCTCAGCCTGGGGTGCCAACATCCTGCTCGCCCTGTTCGTCTACTTCATGGGTCGGCGATATGGGCAAGCGATCTTCCGCACTCGGTGGGGCCGCTGGCTCCTTCGCCCTCACCAGTTGGATCGGCTCGCCGAGTACTATGCACGCTATGGAGCGGTCACGATCCTCGTGAGCCGCTTCTTTCCGGTCTTCCGAGTCTTGGTTCCGGCGTTCGCCGGCATCAGCAGGCTCGGCTTCTGGAGGACGGCGATCCCGCTGGCGGCGGCCTCCGCCCTGTGGTATGCGGCCCTCCTCTTCGTCGGCATGTTCGCATCGCGCAACCTCTCCAAGGTGGTCTCGGCGGTTTCAGCCGTGAACGTGGGCCTGGTGGTCGCGGCCGTCGTGCTCCTGGCGGGACTCGGCGTCCTGTGGTGGTTGAGCCGTCGCGAGCGACAGGATCCCCCGTGAGCTCGACGCGGACAGAGCTGCGGAGGGAATTCCACCTCGAGGGTTTCTCCGACTTCCTTCTCTTCGAGCGGGGGCTCTCGGCTACCACCCACGACGCCTATATGGCCGACTGCGGAGAGCTGGTCGGTTTCGCGGCATCGCGCGGCGCGAAGGCTCCGGTCGACGTGGACTACGGGCTGCTGCGCGAGCACGTGGCGAGCCTCGCCGAGCGGGGGTTGGCCCCGTCGACGATCGCCCGAAAGCTCTCCGCCCTGCGCGGCTACTTCGCCTACCTGCTTGCCGAGCGGATCGTGGATGGCGACCCGACGGAGAAGCTGGAAGCTCCGCGGGCCGGCCGCCCGTTACCGGAGGCCCTTAGCTACGCCGAGGTCGAACGCCTGCTCGCTTCCGTTCTTACATCCGACACGTACGGAATGCGGGATCTTGCCATGCTCGAGCTGTTGTACGGGGCCGGACTCAGGGTGTCCGAGGCCACGAGCCTCACCCTGCGCAACCTGGACATGGAAGAGGGCTTCGTTCAGGTGATCGGGAAGGGGGCCAAGGAACGCTTGGTTCCGTTGGGCGACCGTGCCCGGGATGCGCTCGACCGATACCTTCGCGAGCTTAGACCGGACCTGGACCGCGGTCACGGAGGCGGCGCGGTGTTCCTGAACGGGCGCGGGCGACCCATCGGACGGATGGGCGCATGGAAGATCGTGAGGCGTTACGTGGAGCGGGCGGGAATCGAGCGGCCGGTTTCGCCGCACACCCTACGACATACATTCGCCACGCACCTCCTCGAGGGTGGAGCCGATTTGGCATCCGTTCAGGAGATGCTCGGGCACTCGGACATTTCGACCACACAGATCTACACGCATGTCGACCGCACGTATCTCCGCGACGTGCACCGGGCCTACCATCCTCGCGGCTGACCAGCCGCCGGAGTGGGCGTGAGCCGTGCATCGCGCGTTCTGAGCCTGGCCATCCTCAACCTGGCCTTCCTCACCCCGGCCTCTCTGGTCGGCCAAGAGCGGGACGTTGAGCCTGGCCAACAGGAACCTCGGGCGCCGGACGTTCGCTTCGAGCCGCGCTCTGGACAGGAGATCGACGAGCGCCTCTCGAGGCTCCTCGACGCAGCCTACACGCTGTGGACCCGCGACACGGTCCTCGCCGCGGACCAGACGATCGAAGGCGACCTTCTGATCCTGCAATCCACCGTCAGGATCGAGGGAGGGGTCCAGGGGAGTGTCTACGTCGTAGACGGCGACCTCTTCCTGCGTCCCGGAGCCGAGCTCGCGGCGGATGTCGTAGTCATCGGCGGCGGTTTCTACAGCTCGACGAAGGCGACGGTCGCCGGGGAGGTGGACTACCGGCCCGATCTCGCCTTTTCGGTGATCCCTGAGGACGGAGGCTTCCGGATCTTCCTCGCCGTGGAGCCTCTTCCTGTCTTCGAGTTTCACGGACTGTACGGCTTCGGGGTCCCGACCTACCAGCGCGTCGATGCGCTGACACTCTCCTGGGGCGCGACGCTTCGCGTGACCGGATGGGCCTGGCGTCCCGATCTCGCGTTCGACGGGAGGTTCAGGACGGGACCCGCGGAGTTCCAGGGGACGGTACGGCAGTTCTGGTATCCGAGCTCGAAGCTGCAGTTCGGCTGGGAGTTGGAGAGAGCCACCCGAAACAACGAGGAGTGGATTTGGGGCACGCTCATCAACACGCTCAGCTACTTCTTCGCCGGCGAGGACATCCGTAACTACTACCAGGCTGACCGAGCGGCGCTGACCGTGGAGCGAACGCCGGGCCCGGGCCTCGCTCCCTCGTTCACGGCCCAATACGAGAGCTCCGACAGCCTCCGGGCCCAGGACTACTTCGTACTCTTTCCCAACGATTCGGTGCAACCCAACCCCCCGATCGATCCGGGTGAGATCTTCTCGGGTATCTTCTCGCTCACGCACCGGACCGAGCGCGCGGACCCGGGCGTGAACGCACGACTGCTCCTGGAGGGGGCTGCCGCAGATCTGGACGCGGCGGGAGATTTCGGCTTTCTTCTGGCCGAGCTGCGGGCGCGCTGGGATCAGCCGACGGTCGCCGGCCAGGAGGTGAAGGTCTTCGTCCAGGCGCGCGGCGATCTGGCGGGCACGCTGCCCGAGCAGCGCTGGTCGGCCTTCGGTGGCGTCGGAACGCTGCCCACCTTCAAGGCGGTCGAGTTCCGTGGACCGCGCCTCCTGTTCGGAAGTGTCTCATATTTCGTGCCGCTGCTGCCCTGGGCTTCCGAGTCTGCCGCCGTCAACTTCGTGGCACACGCCAGAGGCGGATCCGCTTGGAACGAGGGGGAGTCCGCGACCTTCCAATCCAACCTGATTTTCGGGCTGCGCGTGTTCTTCGCCGAAGCCGGCGTGGCGATCGATCCGCGGAGTGGCCGGGTGGTGGCCGAGCTCGTGTTGGTTGGCGATCGAAAGGGCGGCATCGTCGTTCCATAGCTATCTTTGACAGGGCCGGGCCGGCGCCCTTAACTTGCCGCGCGTGAGACACCTAAGTCTGACGTGCGTCAGCCAGGCCTTCATGCCTTTTCCGAGCCCTCCACACCAGGCTCGAAAGCCCGCGCCAGGCTCGAGAGCCCCCGACCCCTTCGGACACCCCGGTCGAGGAGCGCGCGAGCCGGCGGCACGCCGTCTCCGCTTCCCGGTATTACGAACGTCACGCGCACAACCTGGAGAATAACGCGTCCATGCCTGATGCT
This sequence comes from Gemmatimonadales bacterium, assembly GCA_030600085.1. Taxonomy (GTDB): domain Bacteria; phylum Gemmatimonadota; class Gemmatimonadetes; order Palauibacterales; family Palauibacteraceae. Next base: position 5,522 of record JAUVMT010000126.1, read on the forward strand.
TCGCCGACACGATACATCTTCGTAACCGGGGGAGTCGTATCCTCTCTCGGCAAGGGCATTGCCGCGGCATCGATCGGCCGACTGCTGGTCGAGCGCGGACTCAACGCGACCATCCAGAAGTTCGACCCGTACATCAACGTTGATCCCGGCACGATGTCGCCATTCCAGCACGGCGAAGTGTACGTCACGGACGACGGCGCCGAGACCGACCTCGATCTCGGGCACTACGAACGGTTTATCGGGGAATCGCTCTCCCAGTCCAACAACGTCACGACGGGCCGGATCTACCAGGACATCATCACCAAGGAGCGTCGCGGAGATTTCCTGGGGTCGACCGTTCAGGTCATCCCGCATGTCACCGACCAAATAAAGGCCTACCTACGCCGCCTGGCTCCAAACCACGACATTATCATCACGGAGATCGGCGGGACGGTCGGCGACATCGAGTCGCTTCCGTTTCTCGAGGCGCTTCGACAGTTCCGGCAGGATGTGGGCAAGGAGAACACGCTCTTCGTTCACCTCACGCTCATCCCACACCTCGCGGCGGCCGGCGAGCTGAAGACCAAGCCGACCCAGCATTCCGTCCGCGAGCTCATGGAGACTGGGATCCAGCCCGACATCCTGATCTGCCGAACGGAGCTTCCGCTCACCGACGAGATCCGGCGGAAGATCGCACGGTTCTGCAACGTGGACGTGGGGCACGTCATCGAGTCACGCGACGTGGAGACGATCTACGAGGTGCCTCTCCGCTACCGAGAGCAACATCTGGACGATCACATTCTGGATCTGCTCGGCCTCGAGGCCCCCGAGCCGGACCTCTCCGAGTGGATAGCGATGGTCGACCGCATCAAGCGGCCGGAGCGGGGCAGCGTTCGAATCGTGGTCGTGGGCAAGTACACGGCTCTGATCGACGCGTACAAGTCGATCGCGGAAGCGCTCGTGCACGGTGGGATCGCGAACGACGTGGGAGTGGAGATCGACTGGGTTTCCTCGGAGGAGCTCGAGCATCGCGGACCGCGTTTCCTCGATGGGTACGGGGGTGTGCTCATCCCCGGAGGTTTCGGGGTTCGAGGGACGGAGGGCATGGTGGATGCGGTTCGGTTCGCGAGAGAGAGCGGCCTCCCGTTCCTGGGCATCTGCCTCGGTCTGCAATGCGCGATCATCGAGTTCGCGCGAAACGTCTGCGGCCTCGAGGACTCCCACTCCCACGAGTTCAACCGGGAGACGACGGACCCGGTCATCTCGCTCATGGACGCGCAATACAACGTGACGGAGATGGGGGGCACGATGCGGCTGGGAGCCTACCCGTGTCGGCTCCAGGAGGGGTCGGTCGCTCGCGAGCTGTATGACGCTTCCGAGGTCTCCGAGCGGCACCGCCACCGCTACGAAGTCAACAATGAGTATCGCGA
>JAUVMT010000094.1 GCA_030600085.1 Gemmatimonadales bacterium
GATGTGCTCACGGTGGCACGGCTCGCCGCGATCGGGGGCGCCAAGCGCACGGCCGAGCTCATCCCGCTCTGCCATCCTCTGCCCATCGAAGCCGTGGACGTCGAGATCGACCTGGATGACGACCTTCCCGGGCTTCGCCTTCGTGTCCGCGTCTCGGCAGAGTCCCGTACCGGCGTCGAGATGGAGGCGATGTCGGCCGTGGCGATCGGTGCGCTCGCTGTCTACGACATGGTCAAGGGGATCGATCGAGGCCTGGCGATCGGCCCGATCCGCCTGCTCGAGAAGCGCGGCGGAAGAAGCGGCACGTGGACGGCCGCGGACGCTGATTGACGATGCAAATCGTACGCCGACTTCGGTTCGGCAGACCCGTGGTGCTCGTCTCCGGCCTTCCCCGTTCTGGAACCTCGATGATGATGCAAATGCTCGAGGCAGGCGGCCTGCCGATCTTGTCCGATAGTGCCCGTAAGGCCGATGAGAGCAACCCCGAGGGGTACCGCGAAATGGAACGTGTCAAGGAGCTTGCGAAAGGGGGCGACGCTAGCTGGCTTCGGGAGGCTCGTGGACGGGCCATCAAGATCATAGCGTACTATCTTCCGTATCTCCCCCCGAACCTGAACTATCGGGTCGTCTTCCTGCAGCGCGACCTGACCGAGGTTCTGGCATCGCAGAGGAGGATGCTCGAAGCTCGGGGCGAGACCTCCGACACAGACGACGAGCGCTTGCACGACCTGTTCAGTGATCACCTCGGCGACGCGTCGCGTCTTCTGTCCGAACGGCCCTGGTTCGAGTCGATCGAAGTCCGATACCGTGAGGTGATCGACGACCCTGTGAGAGTGGCGGCGACGGTTGCCGGTTTCCTGGGAAGGGGCCTTGACGTCGGGGCGATGGCCGCCACCGTCAAACCCGATCTCTATCGTAATCGCGCGACGCACATCCCAGGAGCGCAGGGTCGGATCTGACTACGGTCGGACGCCCGACGTGAGCGGACCCGCGGCCTGCAGGGCATGGCGGTTGCGCCTACGCGTCTGTGGATCGCGGTGCGTAGGGGGCCATGCAAGGGGCGCCGCGCCGAATGTCCGGGCGATAGCTGATCTCCATAACATATTACTATATAGCAGTTTACTGTCTTCTGAGATTGGATACGAAGAACAGGAGGGGAACGCAATCGATCGCTGTGGGGTTCACGCAGCGAACCGGCGAGGAGCGGGACGCCCAGAAGGGCGGCCTCACGCTCGTGCTCCGGTATCACCGACCAGTCCCTCTGGGCTGGAAGTCTGAAGCCCGACTCGTTCTGAACACAGAGTCGTAAGGAGCCGTATATATATGTCATCCGCCGCCCTCGTGGCCGGGTTGGACCGAAGCGCGCTCGGCAACCTGCCGCCCCTTTCGGAGCTCGCCCACGTAACACTCAAACTCCGCCGTCGCCTCCTGTCGCCTCTCGGAGTGGCGGGCCTGTCGGCTTTCGCGTTCATGTTCGGAATGCTGCTTTCAGCCGCGAGATCACCGTCAGGAGCGGAGGTCGAGAATCTGGAAACGGCCCTCTTCGCCCAAGCGGCGCAGCTGGCGCAGCTAGGCGACCAGCTGGCGATCAGCCAGCTCGAAGGAGAGCGGCTCGACGCCGTGCAGCGCTTCTCAACGCAGTACGAGATTCCAGGCGGCCTGGCCGCGGCTGTCTACAGCACGGCCATCGCCGAAGGCCTCCGTCCCGAACTCGCCTTCAAGCTCGTGGAGATCGAATCGGGTTTCCGCCGCACCGCGATGAGCTCGGCTGGGGCGATCGGACTCACGCAGCTGAAGCCGAGCACGGCGCAGTGGGTGGATCCAACCGTCAGCCGAAAGATGCTGTGGGATGCAGGCACGAACTTGCGCGTGGGATTTCGTTATCTGAGCATCCTGCTCCATCAATACTCGGGGAATGAGCGTCTCGCCTTGCTTGCCTACAATCGTGGGCCTGGCCGAGTCGGCGAGCTGTTGGCGCTAGGGAAGGACCCTGCCAACGGATATGCCAGTCGTGTCTTGACCCATTGACCTGACTGCCGGCGGCGACGCAGCATTGATGATCGGCTCGACGGAAAGCAGCGGAGAAGACCCTTCAATTGACTGACGACTTCGGACTACTCGATCGAATAGCCGCCCGCGAGGCTCGGATCGGGGTTCTCGGGCTCGGATACGTCGGACTTCCGCTCGTCGTGCACTTCGCGGAGGCCGGCTTTCGCTGCCTCGGTTTCGACGTAAAGCCCGAGATCATCGATGGCGTGATGGGCGGAAGATCGCACATCGACGACGTGGGCTCCGAGCGGGTCGCCACGCTCGTCGCTGACGGTTCTCTGGAGGCTACAACGGACTTCGACCGACTGGTCGAAGTGGATGTTGTGGTGATCTGTGTTCCGACACCGCTCTCAAAGGTCGGGGACCCCGACGTCTCGTTCATCGTCTCGGCCGGTGAACAGGTCAAGGCACGGCTACGTCCGGGCCAGTTGGTGATCCTGGAGTCCACGACCTACCCGGGTACAACTCGAGAGCTGCTTCAGAACACGCTCGAGGAGACGGGACTCACGGTCGGGCAGGACTTCTTCCTCGCCTTCAGCCCCGAGCGCGTGGATCCGGGAAACCGGGACTTCACCATCAAGAACACACCCAAGATCGTCGGCGGGTTGACGCCCCATTGTCACGAGCTCGCCACCGTCCTCTATCAGCAGATCGTGGACGAAGTCGTCGAGGTATCATGTCCGGAGGCGGCGGAGCTCGCGAAGCTCCTCGAGAACACCTTCCGAGCTGTGAACATCGGCCTCGTCAACGAGATGGCCGTGATCGCCGACAGGCTGGGCATCGATATCTGGGAGGTCGTGGACGCCGCTTCGACGAAACCGTACGGCTTCATGCGCTTCACTCCCGGGCCGGGCCTCGGCGGACACTGCATCCCCGTCGACCCGCAGTACTTGGCCTGGAAGATGAGATCCCTCCGCTATCGCACGCGCTTCATCGAGCTGGCGGCCGAGGTCAACGCGGAGATGCCCCGATACGTGGTCTCCAAGACGGCTGAGGCGCTGAACGTGGCCGGCAAGGCGGTCAACGGCAGCCGCGTGCTGCTACTCGGCATCTCATACAAGGCCAACGTGGATGACACGCGCGAGAGCCCGGCGCTGGACATTCACAAGCTCCTGCGGGAGATGGGCGCCATCGTCTCCTACCATGATCCCCATGTCTCTTCCGTGAGCATCGACGGGGAGACGTTCGAGTCCGTGCCCCTAGCCGCCAAAGCCCTCGAGGAAGCCGACGTGGTCGTTGTGACCACGGATCACGAGGGCGTCGACTACCAGCTCGTCCTGGATAGAGCTGAGATCGTCGTCGACCCGCGAAACGCTCTCAGAGGAAGGACGGGACGAGCCATCATCTACCCCGTGGCCGGCCCGGCCAGAGCGGGAAGCGCCCAGCCGTTGGAGGTCGGAAGCCGCCTGTAGTCGTATCTATCGGAGCATATTCGGCGGGCGCGCCATTACGAGGACTCTGCGATCAGCCGCTTGCCGGAACGGTTCGGCGGCCGTCGTCCAACGGTCGGCGAGAAGCGGCCGCGGCCAGCCGAGCTACCTTCATGCTCAACGAGGCGACGTGCGCCCCCGGATGGGTGAGCCGCAAACCGACGGGACGGGCCTGGTGCATGGCGGCCAGAAAACCGGACGCGCTCGTGAACGCGGACATCTCCGTGTGCGCCCGCCCGATCTCAAATGGGAAGTGCGCGTCGGAGCTCGCGGCGCGCGGTAGCGCGTTGGCTCGCGCCGCCGAGTCGGCCGTCCGGTTCCACACGCTCAAGAAGGCCCTGGCGTTAAACACCTCGACGACATCCGCGACGGCGATCGCCCGCCTCAGGTGCCAGCCGGGGCGGTAAAGATACGCGTAGGGATGAGGAGCGTACACGACGCCGTCCTGATCCCGGATGCGCTCGACCACCTCTTCCATCGGTAATCCCATCGGAATCCGCTCGCTCAGGAAGAGCCCGATCAGCTCCGTTCGACCCAGGCAGCGTATCTCCTCTCCGACGATCACGAGATCCGGCGCCAGCTCGCGGGCCTCTAGAGCGCCATCGATCTGGCCGTGATCCGTAACAGCGATGCGGCCGAGCTCAGCGTCGCGCGCTCGCTGCACCAGTTCCTCCGGCCTCAGGCTGGCATCGGGCGATAGGCAGGTGTGCGTGTGCAGGTCGACCCGGATGGTCTGCGTGCTGGTTCGGCGATGCGGCGTCATCTAATCCTATACGACTTAAGTAGTTAGGGGATATAGTCAACCTGCCGGTCGGCATCCGCCGTCTCAGATGCGCCATCGCGAGGACTCGGCGGGCAACTCAGCGGGGGCGGCCGCCCGGCAGTCCTGTCGAAAGGTGCAAGTCGCGGGCCGGCGCCGGGGGCCTCGAGCTCGTCGGCCGGCTCGAAGAGTGGAGGGCGATCCCCAGGGGGCTTCCCCGGGGGTTTGGTCAGCGTCTGACGGTCAGGCGGTCGCCGGGATGGATCGTTGAGGAGCTAAGGTTATTCCACCGCATGAGATCGGTGGTCGACACGCCATGGCGACGCGCCAGAGACCAGAGGGTGTCACCCCTGCGCACGGTCACGGTGGTCGGGCCGGGCGCGGTTCTCGTCGTGCTTTGGCCCGATGAGCTAGCCACACGCGTCGTCTGAGCGCCGCTTCGCGGAACCACGAGCTGCTGGCCGATCTGGATCCGGCGCGGGTTCACGTTGCCGTTGGCGGCCCGGAGCGCCGCTACCGACGTGCCGTACCTCCTGGCGATCTGCCCCAGCGTCTGCCCCCGCGTCACGACATGAATCAGCCAGGTGACTCGCTTGTCGGCCGGTATGCTCGCGTAGTTGACCCGGAACGCATCCGCCTTGCCCAAGGGCACCCTGATCGTGACCTGGCGATCCGGAGGAGTCACGTACCGCAGGTACTCGGGGTTGAGACCGCGCATCACCTCCTCTTCGGTCTCCGCCGCCTCGGCCAGCACGTCCATCGAGGTCGCGTCCGGCACCGCGGCCACATCGAACTCTAGAGGCGGCTCCGCGACGATGTCTCGGAAGCCGTACATCTCTGGGTTCTTTGCGATCAGCGCTGCCGCGATCATCTTCGGCACGTAGCTTCGGGTCTCCCGCCGAAGCGAGGTTCCTCGAATCAGATCCCAGTAGTCACGCTGGCCGGTCCTGGCGATGGCACGACGGACGCGGCCGGACCCGGCGTTATACGCGGCAGCCGCCAGGTACCAGGAGCCGAACTCGTCGTACAGATCCGAGAGATGGGCGATCGCCGCATCGGTCGATTTGAAGGGGTCGCGTCGCTCGTCGACCCAGTAGTCTACCTTCAGCCCGTACAGCCGGCCGGTCCCACGGATGAACTGCCAGATCCCCACCGCCCGCGCCCGGCTGTAGGCGCGCGGGTTCAAGCCGCTCTCGATCATCGCGAGGTAAATCAGGTCCGTCGGGAGGCCTGCCACCCTGAGCCGCTCGCGGATCATCGGGCCGTACCGCCCGAGGCGAGAGAGATACGTCGAGAACCGCTCGTGGATGTCGCTCTCGAAGTACTTGATCCACCGATCGACCTTGTCGTTCATGTCGAGCGGCAGCTCGTACTTCAGGTTCTCCGGATGGGTAGCCAAGCCGAGCGGATCGGGCCCGAACAGCTCCAGGAACTCGCGCCGGGTCGCCTCCTCCAGCGCCTCCATGGTCTGCTGTTCCTGCAGATAACCCTCGACGACGGCGGCCGGGTCCGCCCCCTGAGCCTCTGCCGCGAGGGCGACGTCCTCCGCGCCGGGGGCCGTGAGCTCCGGGGTGGGAACCGCGTTGCCGGCCTCAGCCGCATCCGGGGCGCCATACCCGGGTTCCACACCGGCGGTCATCGCCGGCTGCCCGTCCGCGGGAAGGGCCTCCGCCTGATCCTCTACGGAGCTCGCCTCGCCGGAGGTAGGCGCGGAGGTGGACGCTCCAGACTCTGCGCGATCAGTTTCCGTGGACTCGGCATCCGTGGATGCCGAGCCGGGCGCCATCGAGGTCGACTGCTTGGCGGCGCATGCAAGCCCCGTTGCGAGCGCGAGCAGGAGCGCCCCGTTCCACAGCCAGTTGAGTCCCCTCATGAGCCTACGCCCTCCCGACCGATTCACCCGACGAACGAGTCGCTCCAGCACCGTGAGACCGAGTCGCTACACCGAATGCCCGGCTGCGAGCCACTCGACAGTATCAGCTGATGTTAAGCAAGTCGGGCTAAATACGGTAGTTCGGCGCTTCGCGCGTGATCACGACGCCGTGAGGATGTGACTCCCGCAGACCGCCCGGGGTGATTCTCACGAGCTCGGCATCTCGACGGAGCTCCGCGATGTCGGAAACTCCACAGTACCCCATTCCACTTCGCAGACCGCCTACGAGCTGAAAGATCGTATCCGCCGCCGGGCCCTTGTAGGGGACCCTGCCCTCGATGCCCTCCGGAACGAGCTTCCGGCCGGACCGCTCCTCCTGGAAGTACCGATCGGCCGATCCCTCTTCCATCGCCGAGAGCGAGCCCATTCCCCGAATCGTCTTGAAACGCCGACCCTCGAGGAGAATCGACTCGCCCGGACTCTCGTCCGTGCCCGCAAGCATCGAGCCCATCATGCACGAGGAAGCTCCGGCGGCGATCGCCTTGACGACATCGCCCGATTGCTTGATTCCGCCGTCGGCGATAATCGGTACTTGCTCCTCGACGCCTTCGGCCGCGTCGCGAATCGCGGTGATCTGCGGCACGCCGACCCCCGTGACGACGCGTGTCGTGCAGATCGATCCCGGACCGATTCCGACCTTTACGCCGTCGGCGCCGCGGTCGAGCAGCGCCCGTGCGCCCTCCCGGGTGCCCACGTTGCCCGCGATAAGCTGGGCGTCCGGCAAGGCGGCACGAATCCGCTCCAGCGCATCCAGGACGCCCTGTGAGTGACCATGCGCGGTGTCGACGACGATGACGTCGCACCCCGCCTCGGCGAGCGCCCGCGCCCGGTCCAGATCGGTCAGGGAAGCGCCGACCGCCGCACCGACGAGAAGGCGGCCGTGGTCGTCCTTGGAGGCGTTCGGATACCGCCGGCGCTTGAACACATCCTTTACCGTGATGAGACCCTTCAACCGCCCCTCAGCGTCCACGACCGGGAGCTTCTCGATCTTGTGATGGTGAAGCAGGTTCTCGGCATCCTCCAGGGATGTTCCGACGGGAGTCGTGATCAGGCCCTCGCTCGTCATCACCTCCCGGATCGGGCGATCCAGGTTCGTCTCGAACACGAGGTCGCGGTTGGTGAGGATGCCGACCAGACGGTTGCCCTCCTCCACGATCGGCACGCCGCTGATCGAATACTCCTCCATCAGGGCCGTGGCCTCCCGCAGCGGCGCATCCGGACCGAGGGTGATCGGCTTCAGGATCATCCCGCTCTCGGACCTCTTCACGCGGTCGACCTGAGCGCACTGCGCGTCAATGGACATGTTCTTGTGGATGATCCCGATCCCTCCCTCGCGCGCCATGCCGATGGCCATGGCGTACTCGGTCACCGTGTCCATGGCGGCCGAGACGAGCGGCATAGCTAGGGGAATCTTCCTGGTCAGACGGGTCGAGACGTCCACCTGCGCGGGATGGACCTTCGAGTGCCGGGGAACGAGAAGAACGTCGTCGAACGTGAGCGCTTCGCGCAGCTCTTGGCGGCTCATCGATCCCTGCGCGGAAGATGTATCGACAAGGAAAAGCCGCACCGGCAGCGGATCACGAGTGGTGACCGACCCTCAATGCGGCTCAGCGAGTGGGCATCCATGGATAATGGTAGGAGCCCGCCTCGGGCGGCGTCAACCAGCCGGCTGCGATCCGGCCGGCTCGGTCAGACGGGCCGCGCCGGTACGCTTACTCGACGATGATCTCGCGGGAGCGTGGCGGCTTCTCTTCTGTCTCCGTCTTCGGCGGCGGCTCGGGCGC
>JAUVMT010000067.1 GCA_030600085.1 Gemmatimonadales bacterium
GCTGGCCAACAACCTGTACGTGACCCCGAACTTCGACCTCATGGTCCAGGTCTTCGATGGCGGCACGTTGACGACGTTTCTCATCACGCTCGGTCTCGGATTCCATTAGCTGGGGTCAGGCCGGATTCCGGCTCCGTGGCTCCGAGGTCGGCCGGTGGCTTCACCTCGACGCTGATGTCGATCCCCCGTTTCACGCTCTGCGAGACGATGCAGAAGTCCTGAAAGACGTCGATGCAGCGGCGCAGGCGCGGCCAGTCTTCGGGCGAGACCTCCGGGTGGATATCGACCTCGATCGCGCCGACCCTCACCCGGCCGTTCTCGTTCCGGACCAACCTGGTCCGCACCTCTGTTCGCATTCCGTCGACCGTGACGCGCGCCTTCCGAAAACAGAAGAGGGCGCTCGCACTGAGGCAGTTTCCAACCGCCGCGGCCAGCAGGCGGGTCGCGTTGGGGCCTTGGTCATCTCCGACCGGCTCCGGCTCGTCCATCAGCAGCGGTGGGATGTCCTGTCCTCCGAAATCGACCAGGAACTGCATGCCGTGCTGCAACTCCATCGTCAGCTCGAAGCCGCGCTCGTCCATCCTGTCCTCCGGCAGAAGAAGACCCTGTCTCTCTACCGTTTGAGTGGCATGGCGCCAGGGATAGGTCACGACTTCGATCGGCAGCGTCCGACCCGCCAGCCCTCCGACCGGTCTGCGGCCACATGCTTGCCCGACCGAGAGGATGGGACCAGGCGCTCTGAAGGGGGATTAGCTGGAGGAGATCGGTTCCCGGAGGCTCAGCACTCCGTCAGGAGCTCATATCGGAGCCGGACGTGGGCCAGCCGCTCCGCGCGCGTCGGCTCCTTCACGAACGCAGTGTATTCGCCCACGACGTAGTGGTAGGACATCCGGCTTCTGATGTCCGCCTGTTCGTCCGAGAAGCCCATGTCGAGAAAGAGCTGGTCAATGTACGCGAGCCGTCTCTCGTCCACTCGTTCGACAACCCGGGCCGCACGCTCATCGTAGAGCGCCCAGGCTCGGACAGCGGCATCGTACCGGTTGATCTCCAAGTTGACGATGTGCTCGAGGAGGGCGAGAAGCTGTTTCCGAGGCTGGCCCTCCGCGTGCGCGACGTGGGCGGCTATCTTGTCGGTCATCTCCGTCTCCCAATACTCCAGGAGACGGTCGAGAAACTCGCCGCGATCCTTGAAGTGCCAGTAGAAGCTGCCCTTGGTGACCCCGAGCAACCGCGCCATCGGCTCCACGCGCACCGCGTCGATGCCACTGCTGCGCAGGGTCTCTATCCCCTGCACGAGCCAATCGTAGCGGTCCAGCCTTCTGAGCGCCGTGCTAGCCGTCGCCACCGATAGCCTCTACCGTGTCAGATCGGATCCACGCGGGTCATCTCAAGTGACCATACGCGGCACCATACCATTGTGTATGATACACAAGTGTATGTCACCAAGTACGGAAGTTCAACTTTGGAGGATAATGAGCGGTTAGTGCGGTGACCGGCAGGTCCTCTGAATCGTCATGATCTGCTCCGCGATGAGCTCCCGCTCCGCCGTGCCCCAGCCGGACACCCCATCGACCCCGACGATCATCGAATAGGCGAGCATGGCGGAGGGCTCGGCGCACTCCCCGCAGCCGAAGTGCCGGAAGAACCTCGCCAACATCTCCAGCCGGGATTCGTCCACCTCGCGGACCGCGCGCAACGCGGCTTCATCCGTCTGAGCCCAGGCCCGCATCGCAACGTCGTAGCGCATCCGGCCCATGTCGGGGATGAAATCGCAGACCAGCCGGCGCACGTACCCCTCCATCGTCGGCTCCCACTCGACCGCCACTTCGAACGGGATGGGCGCGAATCGGTGCATCCAGTGGGTCGGCAGCTCCTCGATCAGACTCTCGAGGTTGTCGAAGTGGTGATAGAACGATCCCCGCGTGACGCTCAGTCGGCGGGCGATCCTGTCGATAGCGAGCCCGCCTGAACCGTGCTCACGCAGCTGCTCCAACGCGGCCGTAAGCCACGTCTCCCGGGTCTGTGTCGGCGCTCTGGTAACCATGATGAACGCTCGTATGCCTTCGGTGGCCTGACTTCTACGGCGGACGAGGCTCGGGGTAACCGGCCGCTTGAAAAATATCGCGGCACCGTCCGTTCGCCCATATGCCGACGACCTAACGCCCGAACTGGCGATCGAACGCGCCGCCGACTAACCTCCGCCGACGTCATTGGGCGGTACCTCGATCTCGTTCCCGGAGCATCCGATGTGGACTGAAACACGCGACCCCCCATCGTTCGTCACCTCGCGAGGGATGGCCCTCACGGCCTCCGCTCTGACGCTGGGCCTGGCGATTGCCGCCCGTGCATCGGCTCAGGTCCCGGACGCCGGCCCCGAGACGGTGAGCGCCGGGCAGTTCGACTACGGGAAGATGTGGACGTTCGAGTACCCGCCCGCCGACTACTTCAGCGAGACGTACGGCTTCAGGGCGGATGACTCGTGGTTCGAGCGCGCCCGTCTGTCGGTGCTTCGCATCCCCGGATGCTCGGCGTCGTTCGTCTCGCCGAACGGTCTCGTCGCCACCAACCACCACTGCGTGCGCAGCGCCGTCAGCGGAACGAGCCGGGCGGGCGAGAATCTTCTGGACCACGGCTTCTACGCCGCGACGCTGGAGGATGAGCGGCCGATCGAACGCTTCTACGCGGACCAGTTGATCGCCATCGAGGACGTGACCGACGAGGTCCTCGGGGCGCTGGACCTGGCCGCCGAGGAACGGCGCGGGCAGGTACGGGCGGAGGCCTTCGACCGAATCAGGGAGCGAGGCCGCCAGGCCTACTCCGATCGCGGCGACTCGATCTGGGTGCAGGTCGTCTCCCTCTACAACGGCGGGCGCCACTCGGCGTACGTGTTCCGGCGCTTCACGGACGTCCGTCTCGTTCAGGCCGTCGAGCTCGAGCTGGGATTCTTCGGGGGAGATCCGGACAACTTCACCTATCCACGATACGCGCTCGACTTCGCGTTCCTCCGGGTTTACGAAGACGGCGTTCCGCACCGGCCCGAGCACCATTTCGGGTGGAGCGAGGCTGGCGTCGAGGAGGGCGACGTCGTCTTCGTGATCGGCAACCCGGGCCAAACCAATCGGCTCCGGACGATCGCGCAGCTGGAGTACCAGCAGAGCGTCCAGGTCCCGGCGCTGATCGGCTTCCTCGAGAGCCGGCTCGAGGCGCTGGGCGCGTACCGCACCGCCGATCCGGCCGAGGCCGAGGCGCTGGGAATCCGCAACCGGATGTTCAGCCTCTCGAACTCGCTCAAGGCCTCTACGGGTCGCCTGGAGGCGCTGGAGGATCCCGTGATCATGGCGCGGAAGCGCGACGCGGAGCGGCAGCTGCGCGACTCCCTGAGTGCGGATCCGGAGCTTGCATCACGGTACGGCGGGTTGTTCGACCGGCTGGAGGAGATCCAGGCGATGAAGGCCGGTCACGCGGCGGCGTTCGCCGCCTTCCTGGCGCAGACGAACCAGCTGTACGCTTCCGCCACCCTGCGGCGGGCTCTCGCGGCCGATGCCTTGCTCCAGGCGCGGGCGGACGGAGCTCCCCCGGATACCCTGGAGTTGCTCCGGCTGGAGCTGGAGCGCATCGGCGATCATCCCGCGGGACTCGAGAAGCGACTCCTCGCCGCGCGCTTCGCCGACTTCGAGCGCTACTTCGGCCCGGACCACGAGATCACGGTCGCCGCTCTCCAGGGCGCCGCGCCCGAGGCTGCGGCCTCCGCACTCCTCGCCGCCTCGGTCCTGAGCGACTCCGCGGCCGCGGCGGCCGCGATCGCGTCCGGCGGGCCGAGTCCGGCGGAAGAACCGGCCCTGCGGCTCATCGCCGCCACCCTCGCGGTCACACGAGGATACCGCGCGGAGTATGGCCGGCTCACGGCGGAAGAGGCCGAGTTGGAGGCGGAGCTGGGACGAGCCCGGTTCGCCGTCTACGGCCGGAGCGTGCCGCCGGACGGGACCTTCTCGCCGCGAATCACGGACGGCCGGGTGCGGGGCTACGAGTACAACGGCACCCTGGCGCCGCCGTATACGACCTTCTACGGGCTGTACGACCGGCACATCAGCAACCCGGGAAACGTCGAATGGGCGCTTCCCCCGCGCTGGAGCGAGCCGCCGCCGGGCCTGGATCTCGGCACGCCGCTCAACTTCGTGTCGACGGCGGATACCTACGGCGGAAACTCGGGCTCACCCGCCGTCACGGTGGACCAGGCCCTCGTCGGCCTCAACTTCGACCGGAACATCCAGGGCCTCTCGCGGGACTTCATCTACCTCCCGGAACGAGGGAGGAACGTCATGGTCGACGTCCGGGCGATTCGGGCGGCGCTCGACCAGGTCTACGATGCGGACCGCATCGTCCAGGAGCTCCTGACCGGAAGGCTGTTCGAGACGGAGGCGGAGGCCGACGCGTCGGCGGATTCCAGCTAGTTCTCTCCCTCCCAGCCGGGCCAGGCGTCCTGCAGCGTCGTGCGCGGACCCCGGCCGACGTAGATCGTCAGGTCCCGCTGCTCGTTCACCGCGTAGGGGTGCGTGACGTGGCCGGCCGCCGTCACGCTCTCGAAGTAGTCCGCCAGATCCTCTTCCGCGAAGCCGTGCAGGATCATCACTTCTCCCAGCAGCTCCCCGGGACCGAAGAACCAGTACGAGCCAACAAAGGCTCTCGCGTTCGGAAGGCCGTACCCGGGCCCGTAGACGTCGACGGCTCCGGCCTCGCCGTAGTTGGACGCCAGGATCACGGTTCGGCGCTTGTCGGCGGCCGGAAGGGCGTCGTAGACGCGGGCGATCTCCCGGACCTGCTCCTTCCAGTTCAACATGTCCGCGTAATCCTGGGGAATCCGCTCCTGGGCTCCCACGTTGGTGACGGCAGCGCTCTGAAGGCCGATCCCGACCAGGTACCGCTCCATCGTCTCCGGCTTCAGGACGGGCAGGCCCATCGGCCATAGGACGATCAGATAGGCGGTCAACGTCCCGACGAGCCCCCAGCGGACGATCGGACCCCATCGCGGCGCCTTGATCCCCGCGATCATCACCGAGCCGGCACCGAAGAGAACGGGATAGACGGGACCCGCGTAATAGCTCTTTCCGTGAAGGGCGATGAGGGTGGCGAAGGCCAGGATCGCCGTCCAGCCGGCGAGGCGATATCGGCGGCCGAGCCGGCCGAAGCCGAGGCCCGCGGCCCCCACCGCGGCGATCGCGAACCCGGCCAGCATTCGCGGCTGGTCCAGGAGAAACGCGCCCGCGGACACCCGGGCCAGCTGGGCGCTCCGAAGGTCCTCCATCTGAGTCATCACCGGAAAACCGAGGTTGATCTGTCCGATGATCGAGGGGCTCCCAATCACGAACGCCAGGACGCCTGCAGCCCATGGCCAGGGCGTGGCCAGCCAGCGCCGTTCCCTGGTCACGATGAGCGCGACGAGCGTGGCGAATCCAAACACAAGCAGGCTGAACTTGGCCAGCAGTCCAAATCCCGCGGCCGCGCCGAAGGCGAGCCACCACCGCGGGTCGCGGGTGGTGCCGAGGCGGAGGAGGGCAAAGAGGGCCAGGCTCCAGAAAAGCTGGTCGATGACCACGGGTTGAAAGAGGTTCCCCGACCGCAGGAACAGGGTGCTCGCCAGCACGGAGAAGGCCGCGAGCCCCTGAGCGAAACGACCGCCGCCGAGCTCTCTGGCCGCGAGCGCGGCGATCAGCAGCAGTGCCGTGCTCATGATCGCCGGGGGGAGGCGGAGCGCCGCGAGGGAATCTCCGAGAAGAAACCGCGTGGTCTCGGAGAGCATCGCGATGAACGGCGGAAAGTCCATGTGCCACAGCCGCAGGTGCTCCCCCATGGCCATGTAGAGGAACTCGTCCCGGTGGAACTCGTAGGGTCCGAACAGGTTGGTGCCGGCATGGAGAAGGAGCTTCGCGGCCGCGAGTGGGCCGACTAGCCCCCACGCGATCGCCGGCCGAGGCGCTCCGCCCTCCCGCGAGCTACTTGGCGTTGGGGTCGGGATCGGCGTCGGCGGTGCATTGGCCGAGCGTCGGGAAGAGCGCTCGTCCCCCGGCATGACGGTTGGGAACCTACCCGGCGGCCCGCCTCAGACCCTGGAGCCGCTCGGCCGGGCCGTCCGCATGAGAGCGGCCAGCACCACGGCGATCAGGATCAGGGCCGGCACGTCCCCCATGAGGTTCGGACGCTCCACCGGGTCGCGAAGAGCCTGAGCCAGCATGATCAGGCCGTGGATCAGGCTGGACCACACAGCGAACCAGATCAGGCTCCGGTGCTCGGCCGGGTCGCGCGAGGCGATGATGAGGAAGATGCCGAGCACGGCGTAAATGCCGATGATCATCTGCTCGTACTCCGCCTGGCGAGGCTCCCACATGAAGCCGGCCGACCAGACGATGGTTAGGGGGAGGAGGCCGACGAGAAAGATCAGGCCCGCGATGAGAAGCGCGATTCGGAGCGGCCTGTCCTGGGTCATGGCGTGTCTCCTGATTGGCTAAGCGTTGAGGGACGAAGTGCTACGGCGCGACTCGAGCTCCCATCAACCTTGCTGCGCGAAGATCTCGTCGAGGCGTCGTTGAGCGTCCTGGACGCGCGGCTGAAGCTCGGGGTCGGCCTCCTTCCAGAGCTCCACGAAACGGGCGTAGTACTCGGACGCCTTCGCCCACTCGCCTCGCTCGTCGTAGAGCTGACCAAGGCGTTCCAAGGTTGGGGCGAGGGCGAACGGGTCGGTCGTCCGGGGGGCGATCCGAGGTGTGGTCGCGTAGCGCTCGTATGTCGCGACCGCGGAGTCGACCTGTCCCGCCAGATCGTAGGCCTGGGCGAGCTCGAAGACGCCACAGAGCTGGCAAAGTCCCTGGGTCAGGCCGCTGAAGTAGTCGACCGCTGCTTCGTATTGGCCCCGCTCGAGAGCGATATATCCACGCGCCAGCATCGGCCAGTCGAGAAAGAGATCGACCCTTAGATCCGGCGCGACCTCCGCCTCGAGCGCCTCGACCAGCTCGTCGGCTCTCGCCGTTAGCCCGACGGCGGCATAAGCCAGGGCCAGAGCCACATACGGGCGATCCAGCGGATCCAGGCTCCCCAGCGGATACTGGTCCAGCGCGGCGGAAAGCTCGTCGAGGGCGAGGTCCCGATCCACGCCCAACGCCCCTGACAACCTGACGGCCCAGGCTGCGTCGGCCAGGTACTCGGCGCCCAGACCGCGCGCCTGATCGAGCTCGAGCGCCGCAGCCTGGCGTTCACGCGCGGCCCGCAGCTTCCCTTCGATAGCATCGACGCTGGCGAGTCGTCTCTCGGCGGCGGCCTGTCGGGCCAGGCTGCCCGATTCCTTGGCCCGGGCTGCCTCGAAGCGGGAGCGAGCCTCATCGTAACGGCCCTCCGCGGCGGCATGCGACCCGGCTCTCATATCCACCCAGGGGTTGTTCGGCCACCTGACGGCGGCGGACTCGAGCCTCTCGCGGGCACCCTCGAAATCGCCCTGCGCGACCCGAACAGCCGCCACGTTCACGGAGTACAACGCACTTGATGAATCCGCTTCCTCGGCGCGCCGAGAGAGCTTCTCGGCGCGCGCGAAATCCCGCAGGGCCTGGTAAGCCACGCCGAGGTTGTTCAGGGCCGTGGTCTCGGTCGGATCGAGGGCGAGGACGTTCTCGTACGCGGCCATCGCCCGCGGGAGATCCATGTGAGCCATCGAGTAATACGAGCCCGTCGTGATGTATCGCTCCAGCTCGGTCAAGCGGTCTCGATGCTCGTAAGCCTTCGTAAACGCGGCCACAACGCGCGCCCGCTCCTCCACCCGGTTCGCGAGGACGACGCCGAGCTTGCGGTAGGCCATGGCGAAGGCGGTATCCAGGGCGACCGCCTCCCCAAGTAGGCTGATCCCCCTTGCTCGGTCGCCCTCGAACTCGATCGCCCGGATCGCCTGCGAGTACTTGCGGAGCGCCTCCAGATCGGGCGTGGTCACCCTTTCCAGCGGAGGATCCCTGCGGATGGAGATCAGCGACTCACCGATTCGCTCCCTCAGCCGCTCCGAGAGGTCGTCGATCGCAGGGATGATCTTGGTTGAGTCGGCCGCCGTCTCGCGGTGGGAGAGGAGCGAGGCGCCGTCCGCGGGCGAGACTACGCGGGCGGAGAGCACGTATCCGCCGCCTGCTCGAACGATCTCGCCGGCGATTACCGCTTGGATCCCTTCACGCAGGGCGATCTCGGTAGCGAGTTCGACGTCGAGCCCGCCGCCGGGTTGCCGGTTCATCCGCTCCAGAGCTCCGGCCACGAAGCCGGGCTCCACGAGGCGCACCACGGGCGATTGGGAGAGGTCCACCCGAAACGCCTCGGTGGCAGCCCGCGCGAGCAGAGAGTCGGTGGATTTGAAATCCGCGAGCAGGATCGGCTCCCGCTCGTCGATCACGCCGCGGGCCACGAGCGTGGCGGCAGGCCCGATCCCCAGGCTGCGCGTGGCCATATACCCGACGGTGAGGACCCCGAGCAGAGCGAAGGCGAGGACGCCGCCAACGATCGCGTTCCGCCATGTGAAGAGCCGGTGATGGGCGCCCAGCTCCGCTTCGAGCTCGGGACTCGGTGAAGGCGGCGTGGCGTCCCCGTGCGGCGCCAGACCTTCACTGCCCCCCGCACCCTCGGCCTCGACAGCTCTGTCTGCCGTCACATCAGCCTTGGAGCCCGCGGCGGGACCGCCCTCCTGCACGAACGCCGTGGCCACGACGATCGGGAGGCCGATGAGCAGAAGGATAAGAGCGAAGGGCGGGACCCAGTCGGGAAGTCCAAGCCCCTCGGTGAGCGTCTGAACCACCTGAAACACCAACCAGGAGGCGACAAGGTAGATTCCGAGAACTTGCCACAGCGAGCGCCGATGGGCCTCGTTGATGAGGTTGTTCAGACCGGCCATGTAGGCTCCACGTCGTTGTCGGAAGGGTCAACGGCCGTCGAGAAGTTGTCCAGACGCCAGATGCCGGGCAAGCGCGGAGCGTCAACGATCATCGGGCCGAATCGGGGCGAACGGAGGTCCCATGTCCACCATCGAGCTGCAAAGCGCACTCGTAGACACGTGGCGCACGAACAACCGCGTGACGGTCTACCTGTTCGAGAACCTTCCGGAGGAGCTGTGGCCCGAGAGAGTGCCCGGCGCCCCGCGGCGCACGGTCCGCATGATCGCCGGTCACATTCACAACTGCCGTTGCATGTGGATCAAGATGCTGGGGAGGAGGCGAGGCATCGCCGTCCCGCCCGCCGTAAACCGGCACCGGGTGACACGCCGTCAGCTCCTCCCCGCGCTGGAGCGAAGCAGTCAGGGCATCGTCCAACTGCTCGAGCTCGGGCTCGATCGGGGCGGCAAGCTATCCGGCTTCCCGCCCGACGTCGTGCACTTCATGGCCTACCACGTGGCACACGAGGGCCACCACCGCGGACAGATCGTCATGCTCGCCCGTCAGCTCGGACACCGGCTGCCCGGCGAGGTCACCGCCGGCTTGTGGCAGTGGTCGAAGCGATCCAAAGAGGCGTGACTTCGGGCCCAGCCCCAGGCATAGGCCTGGGGGTCACGGTCACATGCGTCCCGGCGGCAGGCCAGCCACCTTCAGCCGCCGAACTTCGCCCTTCCGATGGCGCGAGTCTCCTCGTCATCCAGGACGGGCGTCACATCGCAATCGATGATGTGGTTCCAGTTGAGGATCCACTTCGGCACGGCCGTCGGATCGTCGGTCTCGCAGATTAGCGCGCCCTCGAACGCCACGAGATCGTGCCACCGGCCGACGAGCGTGACGTTCTCGCCCATGTCCGCGCGATCGTCCTCGGCGGTCATCGCGGAGAA
>JAUVMT010000042.1 GCA_030600085.1 Gemmatimonadales bacterium
GGAGCTTCGGAAGATCCTCGGCGGCAATCTCCTCCGCGTTTTCCGCGAGACCGAGGAAGCGGCAGCCAGGCTGCAGAGATCAGTGCCGCCGGGCTTCTCCAGGCTACCGTTCTCCGGCCTGGAGCCTTAGCCGCCGAGTCGACTCTTCAACGCTCGTGCCTCGGCCGCGGGCTGGAAGCCCGGGTCGGCCTCCGCCCATACCTCGAGCGCCGCCTCCACCTGTTCCAGCGCCGCCTCGCGATCGCCCGCCTCTTCCCCGACTAGCGCCAGCTCGAGCAAAGCCTCGGCGTCGGCCGGCCTTACCTTGAGCGTGCTGGCCAGGCTCGCCGCCGCCTCGTCAAGGCGCCCGAGCTTCCGCCCGCAGCGCCCGATCTTCGTGTGCAGGCTGGCGTGCGCCGGGTTCAGCTCCAGAGCGGCCGAGTACTTCTCGAGACCCGTTTCACAGTCGCCTTCCAGCTCGCTGAGCCGTCCCTCCGCCGCGAGCGCAAGCGTGCGGATGTTCTCGAACCCCAGGGTCGCGATCATCCGATTCAGGCCCGTGATGGCTTCGCTCAGCCGTTCGGCGTCCTCGAGCTCGCTGAAGACTACGACCTCGCCGAGCGAGCCGAGGAGATCCCAGGGCGGCTCGAGCGATCCTTGAATCGTCGCAAGAGAGTCCAGCGCCGCCGCCGGCTCGCCGGCTCGTACGAATAGATCGAGCGATACGAGTCGCTCCACCGCCGTCTGGACCGGAGGACGAGTGCTGCGCTGCAACGCCTCGTTCCGTCGGGCCCGGTACTCGATCGCCTCGCGGACCTGGCCGCGCCAATCGTGGAACTCCGTCAGGCCTTCTAACACCGCGGCGCGTTGTTCCGTGGTATTCGCCGCCTCGAGGGCTTCGTCGTAGCGAGCTTCGGCCTCCGCCATCCGGCCGGTCGTGCGCTCCAGCGTGGCGAGCGCAACAAGCGACTCGATGCTCCCCGGTTCGATCAACAGTGCTCGCTCGTAGTTGGCGCGGGCCTGGTCGTGCTCCCCGAGCTGTCGGTACAGATCCCCGACGACGCGAAACGATCGCTCGCTGTCGGGGAATCGCTCCACGTACCGGCTGTAGTAGTCGAGCGCGCTCTCGAACTCTCCCATCGACTCGTAGAGCGCGCCGATCGCCTGAAGCATGTCGTGCTGCGAGGCATCCAACTCGAGAATCTTTTCGTACTCGGCGATGGCCGCCGGGCGATCGTTCTGCAGCCCGAATAGCTGAGCGAGACGGTGGTGCCCCTCGATGTCGTCCGGAAACAGCTCCGTCTGCATCCGGGCAATTGCCACCGCCTTCTCTATGTCCTGCCGAACGATGTGGTAGTACTCGGTCTTGGCCGAGAAGCGGTCCCGTTCGGCAAGCCGATAGTCGTGCTCGACCGCCGCCTTCACGGCCTCCTGGGCCTCCGGGCCGCGATTACCGAGAAGCAAAACTTGGTAGGCCAACAGATGGGCGTAGGCGAACGATGGGTCTTCTTCCCTGGCGCTGTTCACCGCGCGGATCGCCCTCTCCCAATCGCCGTCGTAGACGACGGCACGGAAGCCTTCGACGTAGTCCCGGAAGGCCGACCTCGAGGCCGTCACGAGCTCGGCTACGGGCAAGTCCGTGGATTCCTCGACGTGCTGAGCCGGAATCTCCAGGTCCCGCTTCAGCTGCAGCGAGAGCGAGTCGGCCATGGCGAGGGGATCGGCCCCGGACACTGAGCCTTCCGAGACCAGGCGGCCGCGTGCCGCATCGTACAGCGACGTTTCGACGACGATCTCGCCTTCCGCTTGGGTGATCATCCCGGTAAGGAAGTAGTTCCTGTGTGTCTCCTGGGCGATCTCCCTCTGCAGGGAGAGTGGCACATCTACGCCCGCCGTGTAGCCGGCTTCCCGCAACCGCTCTGCGAAGTAGGCGGAGTGCTGGACGTCGAAGAAGATGTCCTGCCGGAGATCGTGGTAGATCGCCAGCGGCAGTCCGTGCTGCAGCCAGCCCAGCGAGGTGTCCGCCGAGACGTTGTCGAACGGGAACAGCGCGACCTTGCGCCGAAACTCGGACTTCGGGACGACGCGCTCAAGCTCGTTGCCCTCCTCATCGGCGACGACGACGGTGGTCGTCGCGGCGCCCAGGTCCCTGCCCTGAAACACGCCGAACAAGACGATGCCGGCGACGGCCAGATTCAAAGGAATGCCGATCTTCTCCAGCCGGGTCCAGTTGTCCGGCCCGGGCGCGCCATGGAACCAGGCCAGGAGCAGGACGCTGGGGGCCATCAGGGCTAGCAGTGCGAACGCGAAGTCTACGAGGTAGGGAGACAGGACATACCGGTTCACCGCCCAGTCCGCGAACTCGAGCACTGCCCAGGACCCGATGAGATAGGCGCCGAGGATCTGTGGAATTCGCCGCCTGAACAGCTCCGTCGTGAAGCCCGCCATCTTCCTCTCCACCCCCCCGTCTAGCTGGACGCCGTCAACGCGAGACGGTTGCCGCCTGCGCCATCAACGCCTCGATCTCGTCGGGATCGCGCGGCGCTTTCGACAGCAGCTCGTATCCCGTCTCGGTGACGAGCACATCGTCCTCGACCCTCACGCCGATGCGCTCCTCGGCAAGGTATATCCCCGGCTCCACCGTCAGGACCATCCCCGGCCCCAGCTTCACCGAGTAGTCGCCGACATCGTGCACGTCCATGCCGAGCCAGTGGCTCACGCCGTGTGGGAATTTGTCGTTGCAGCTCTTGGCGCCGCACTTCCCCGCGCCATGCTCCTCGAGATAGAGCCGCGCCGCCCGCTCGACGTCCATCACGGTATGGCCGGGCTTGACCGCCGCGAGCGCGGCCTCCTGAGCCCCCAGCACCAGGTCGTAGATCTCGCGCTGCCTCGTCGTGAATCGTCCCGAGACGGGGATCGTACGGGTCACGTCCGCAGAGTAGTAGCTGTACTCCGCGCCGATATCCATGACGACCAGGTCGCCCTCCTCCATCCGGCGGCGGCTCTTGTCGTAGTGGAGAACGACCGAGTTCGGCCCTGCACCGACGATGCTCGGGAAGCCGACTCGCTCGGCACCGGCGCGGCGGAAGTTGTACTCGATCACGGCCTCGAGCTCGTACTCGTACATGCCGGGTCGCGCGGTCCTCATGGCGGCGACATGGGCGCCGTCGGTGATCTCGATCGCGCGCCGCAGCATCTCGATCTCGAAGTCGTCTTTGACGAGCCTCAAGCGAGCGAGCACGGGCTCGAGGTCCAGCACCTCTACCTGACCCTCGAACAGCAGCGTCTGGATATGCGGATCGTGCCGGCTCTGCGGGTTCAGCGGTGCGTAGATGGCCTTGACGCCGGTGTCTTGCTTGAGGGATTCGACCGCCGTTTGCTCGAAATCCGAGATGGCGCGCACGTCTACGATCCCCGAGCGCTTGGACGCTTCCTGGAAGGAGGGTTTCGGGCCGGTCCACAGCTCCTCCGCCGGCTTCCGCTCGGGAATGAAGAGGATCTCGGCCTTTATCTCACCGCCCGCAGAGATCAGGACCAGCCAGGAGTCCGGCACCTCCAGCCCGGTCAGGTAGAGGAAATTGTTGTCCTGCCGGAAATCGGAGTCCTGCGGGTAGTCGCCCTCGATGCTCTTGGTCGTCGCAGAGGGAACGAGGAGGACGCCATCTCCCACTTCCTCGGCCAGCCGGGCCCGTCGGGCCGCCGTGGATGCGGCGGGCGCGAGGCGGATCGGCTCGCCAGGAGCCGAAACGGCGATCGTGGATGGAACCGAGCCCCCTGCCCAGGACGGCTCTCCGTGGGACGGCTCTGTCTGCTGGGCGCGTGCCACTGAAAGCTGTGAGGCCAGCAGGAATCCGAACGCCGCCGCGGATGCGGCGTGCGCGGCCACGGGCCGCGTTGGTCGCGGGCTTGGCCGGCTCACAGGAGGGAGATCAGGCCGTAGAAGATCAGGGTCGCCGCCATCATCGCCACGCCCGGGCCGAGGACCCTCGGACCCTTCATGCCGGCCAGCAGGGCGATGAATCCACCCACGACCAGAGAGGTCGCCAGCAGGATGATGAGAACCATCTAAGAACTCCTTCTTCGGTTTTCGTTTCCGGTGACTAGGCTACCCGCGAAGCTCCACCGAGTCCCGTCTCCAGACAGGCCGAAGGCCCACCAGGTCCGGCTGTTTCAGCTCGGTCCGAATCTGGCCGAACCCTCGCCCGCCGTCGCGCCTCGTCGTTGCAGCTGCACGAGCTCGGACATCCCGGCGCGGCGTGCGATCTCCTGCCCAGCCGGTGTGGCCGCGAGCCCGCCGAGCGCTGTCTCCCGGTAGCGAACATCCATCTTTCGGCCCACCTCCCCCATCACGTCGATCACCTCGTCGGCCGGTATCGGAAACTCCAGGCCGGCCAGCGCCATCTCGGCGGCGGCCGTCGCCTGGATTCCGGCTGTCGCGTTTCGGTACGCGCACGGGATCTCTACGAGCCCGGCCACCGGATCGCAGATCAGCCCGAGCATCCCCTGCAGAGTGAACGCGACGGCTTGGCCGACCTGCTCCGGCGTCCCGCCCTCGAGGTACGTGACCGCCGCCGCCGCCATCGCCGCCGCGCTTCCCGTTTCGGCCTGGCAGCCACCGCCCGCTCCGGCGATCGATGCGCGGTGAGCGATCACGCCGCCGACGCCGCCGGCGACCAGCATCCCGTCGACGAGCTCATCGGGCGACCAACCTCTCGATCCCTCCAGCGTAAAGAGAACGGCCGGGACGACTCCGGCCGCGCCGGCCGTCGGTGCCGCCACGATGAGCCCCATCCTGGCGTTCACCTCCAGCGTCGCGATCGCGCGGGAGAGCATCGCGGAGAAGTCCGCGCCAAGCAGGCGCGGCCCAGCCTCAGCCAGCCTCTTCGCGCGCCCTCCCGTCAGCCCGGTCGGGCTCTCCTCGCTGGAGCCGAGCCCGTCATCGACCGCCGTCCTCATCACGACCAGCGTCTCCCGGATCCGTTCCCGGATCTGGTCGCCCCCGGCTCCCGTTTCCTTCTCCTCCGCCCGAAGAACCGCCACGGGCAGGCTGGAATCGCGGCTTTCGGCCGCTTCGAACCATTCAGCAATCGACAAGAACAAGCTGCCTCCTCAAGCCCAGGCCGAGATGCGTCGCATCCAGTGCACCCAATCCTGCTCCCCGAGGTCGGCCACCAGAGTCTCCGGAATCTCGTGGTCGGCCTCGATCGTCATGAGAGCTCGCTCGCCGCGGCCGGTTCGATCCACCCGCATCGTCGCCAGGTTCAGCCCGCTGTCGGCCAGCATCCCGGTGATGAGGGCGATCGTGCCGGGCACGTCGTCGGCGAGGACCACGAGGGTCGGAAGACTCCCGGTCACCCTCACGTCGAATCCGTCGATGCGATCCAGCCGGACGCGCCCTCCGCCGATCGACGAGCCGACGATCCGGGTCCCTTCGGCGCCGAGCCAGACCTCGAGGCGCGCGGAATTCGGGTGGGCTTCTTCGCCCAGGTCGATGGCATCGAACTCGTACTCGAGGCCGGCTTCTCCGGCTTCCGCGAAGCTGTTCCTGAGGCGGGGGTCGTCCGGTTGGAAGCCGAGAAGGCCGCCGACGATCGCCCGCTTCGTCCCGTGGCCCTCGCCGGTCATCGAGAAGCTTCCGTGCAGACCGACCCGCGCTCGCTCCGGCGTCCCGCCCAGGATGGCCTGGGCCAGCAGACCCAATCGGCAGGCACCGGCGGTGTGCGAGCTCGAAGGACCGACCATCGTCGGCCCGAGGATATCGAAGAGCCTAGCCATGGTCGGCAACGGCGGGCGCCGGCCGGAGGTCCGGGCCGCCCAGCTCGAGAGCCAAACCAAGTCGTTCGAGCTCGCCCTGCCCGAATTCCTCCATTCGCGCTTCGAACGCCCTCCCGAAACCGCTCTCCACCTTCGCGACGACATCTTCCCAGGAAACGGCTAGCCCTTCGCTCTCCAGGCTCGTCATGCTCACGCCCGGGATTCCGCACGGGACGATCGCCGAGAAGGGTCCGAGCGCCGCTTCGCTCACGTTCAGCGCGAAGCCGTGCCAGGTGACCCAGCGGCTCACGTGGACGCCGATCGACGCGATCTTCCGCAGGCTCCCAGCCGCGATCCGATCACGCACGACGGCCGCCGCGGCTCCGGTTTCGTCGTCCGTCCTGTCCCGCCGGCCCTGGCGATCAAGGCCCCCTCCCTCTCCCACCCAGACGCCGGTGTGCTCGCCGACGCGGAAGCCTCGGGCTCCAAGCGGCGCGAGGGCAAGGATCAGCGCCTCTTCCAGCGTCCGCACGTACCAATGGAGGTCCTTTCGAAAGCCCTCGAGATCGAGGATCGGGTAGCCGACGATCTGGCCCGGGCCGTGGTAGGTGATGTCTCCGCCACGCTCGACCTCGAATTGCGGAATCCCGCTCCGGCTCAGACTCACGTTCCCGGCAGGGCTCCCCGTGCCGGACGCTGCGGCCGTCGCCCCGCGGCCGAGCGTCAGGACAGGCGCGTGCTGGAGAAGCAGCAGAAGGTCGGTAGACAGTCGGCCGTCGATGCGGGCCCGCGCCAGTTTTCGCTGCCAGTCCAGTCCCGCCGCGTATGGCAGGAGGTCGGGCAGCCGGACGACGCCGACACGCCGGCTTGGCTCACCGGTCATGAGCTGCTAGCTCTACAGGTAGAGTCTTCATGATGGGGACGGGCCAGAAACCTTCCACGTAAAGCGCTGCAGTAAAGCACGCATAATCACTGCGTTATCAGGCGGCACTCGTCAGACGTGGATCGCGCGGCCGAGCGTCACCAAGGCGGCCTCCATGACGGCCTCGGCCATGCTCGGGTGCGCGTGCGCGTGCGCCGCCACCTCGTCGAGCGTGGCTTCCAGCATCCGGGCGACCCCCGCTTCGGCGACGAGCTCGCTCACGTTGTGTCCGATCATGTGGACGCCGAGAATCTCGCCGTATTTGGCGTCGGCGACGATCTTGATGAAGCCTTCGTTATGCCCCGCCGTCAGGGCCCGCCCGTGGGCGCCGAGCGGGAACTTGCCGACCTTCACGTCGTGGCCCGCTTCGGCCGCCGCGGGCTCGCTCAGCCCGATGCTGGCGATCTCCGGGTGGCAGTAGCCCACGCTGGGGATGTTGTCGTGGCGAAGCGGGTGCGGGTTCGCATCCGCGATGTGCTCGGCCGCCACGATGCCCTCGTGCGAGCCCTTGTGGGCGAGCATCGGCTGCCCGGCGACATCGCCCACGGCGTAGACCGTCTCCGCGCTGGTCCTGCAGTACTCATCGATCGCGATGAAGCCGTCCGCCACCTGTACGCCGGCCTCCTCGAGGCCGAGGCCCTCCGTTACCGGCTGGCGCCCCACCGCCATCAGGACCAGGTCGGTCTCGATCCGCTCTTCACCCTTGGAGGACTCGACGGTGAGCACCATCGGGCTCGAGTCGCGCTCCAGCGCCTTCACCATCGTCCCCGTTCGGACCTCCATGCCCCGCTTCTTGAAGGAGCGGGCCAACGTCTCGCCGATCTCGGGATCCTCGAGGGGAACGAGCGTTTCGAGCGCTTCCACGACCGTGACATCGACCCCGAACGCGCTGAAGACGTCGGCGAACTCCACGCCGACGAAGCCGGCGCCGACCACGACCAGCCGCTTCGGCAGTTCCCGGAGCTCCAGGGCCTCCCGGCTGCCGATCACCTTCTCACCATCCAGCTCGAAGCCGGGAAAGGTCTTCATCACGGCGCCGGTCGCCACGATCACGTGTCGCGTGTCCAGAATCCGCGACTCCCCCCCCGGCTCTGTCGGATCGACGACCACTTCGCGCTGCGCGGTCAGCCGTCCGTGACCGAAGACGGACTCCACCCCGTTCTTCTTGAAGAGGTAGCCGACCCCCTTGGTGAGCTTCTCGCTGATGGCCCGGCTCCGATCGACCGCCGCGCTCATGTCGTACTCGACGTCGACGGGTCGGACGCCGAACTCCGCGCCCTGCGACTTGAGCGTCTGGGCGAGGGCGGCGCTCTCCAGCAGGGCCTTGGCCGGGATGCATCCCCAGTTGAGGCACGTGCCGCCGAGGCCGCCCTCGTAACCGTTGGCCTCGACGCAGGCGGTCTTCAGCCCGAGCTGAGCGGCACGGATGGCGGCCACGTAGCCGCCCGGTCCGGCCCCTATCACCACGACGTTGTACCGTTCAGACATCTAGTCGCCTCACTCGTTCCGGCCAGCGGGCCTGGCGTGCTGCCGTTACAGGACCATCGCCAGTGGGTTCTCGAGCATCTCCTTGAAAGTCGCCAAGAACGCCGATCCGATCGCACCGTCGACAACCCTGTGGTCGCACGACATGGTCACTCGCATCCGACGGCGCACCTTGAGCTCGCCTTCCTCGACCACCGGCTTTTCCTGGGTCATGCCCACCGCCAGGATCGCCGCTTCCGGAGGGTTGATCACCGCCGTGAACTCGTCGATCCCGAACATCCCGAGATTGCTGAGCGAGAAGGTGGCTCCCTGATACTCCTCCGGGAGGAGCTTGCGAGCCCTGGCACGCTCGATCAGGTCGGCGGACTCCAGCGAGATCCGCCGAAGCCCCTTTCTATCCGCATCGCGCAAGACGGGCGTGATGAGGCCGCCGTCCACCGCCACCGCGATCCCGAGGTCGACTCGGCCGTGGAACTGGATGGCGTCCCCATCCCAGGAAGCGTTGACCTGCGGATGGCGCACGAGCGCTTCGGCCGCCGTCTTCAGGAGGATGTCGTTGACGCCGATCTTGAAGCCGTCCGCCCTCGCGTTCAGCTCGGAGCGCATGTCGAGAGCCCTCTCCATGTCGACCTCGATCGTCAGATAGAAGTGCGGAACGGGGCCGATCGACTCCGCCAGCCGCCTGGCGATCGCCTTTCGCATCTGGCTCGCTTCGACCCGCTCGTCCCGCAAACGGGGCTCCGCAGCGGGCTCTGCGACGATCGCCCCAGCCGTCGTCCCCCCAGCCGCCGTCGCCAGAGACGTCGCGGCAGGAGCGGCGATCGCCGCTTCGATGTCCGCCTTCACGATTCGGCCCCCTGGGCCCGATCCAGCGATCGCTCCGAGCTCGATGCCCTTCTCCGCCGCCATCTTTCGCGCCACCGGCGACGCTCGGACGCGCTCACCCTCGGCCTCAGGTTCGGTTTCGGCTGACGGGGCCGCCGACGCGGGCTCTTCTGCGACTTCTGCCGGCTCATCCGTGGCGGTGGGCGCCTCCGGGCCGTCGGAGGGCGCCTCCGGGCCGTCAGCGGGCTCCTCGGCCTCTTCGCGGGCCGGCTCGGACGGGCCAGCGGGCTCCTCGGCCGCCCCGGCGACGGGTCCGGCCGCTGCCTCGCTCAAGAGCGACTCGATATCCTCGTCGGGCTTGGCGATGATCCCGATCAGCGTGCCGACCGGCACCGTCGCCCCCGCCTGGACAACGATCTTTCGCAGGACGCCGGCTCCCATCGCCTCCACGTCCATGTTCGCCTTATCGGTCTCGATCTCGGCCACGATGTCGCCCTGGGAGACCGCATCACCCTCCGAGATCTTCCACTCGATCAGCTTGCCCTCCTCCATCGTCGGGCTGAGCTGGGCCATGACGACCTTCGTCGCCACTTTAGGCCTCGCCCTTTCCAGAGGCGGATTTTGTGGGATTATCTGTGTTCATATATATAGGCGGCCGATAGTATATCGTTATTAGATATAGCAAACGTCGCGCGCTGCGGTGCAGATGTTCCCGGCCGACGGCAGCACCAGCTTCTCCAGGTTGCGCGCGTAGGGCATCGGCACGTCCAGCCCGGTCACTCGTGCGACCGGGGCGTCCAGAGCGTCGAATGCCTCGCGCTGAATGTCGTCCACGATCTGGGCCCCGATGTTGGCGACAGGCCATCCCTCCTCGACGATCACCGCCCGGTTCGTCTTCCGGACCGAGGCCAGCACCGTCGGCACATCGATGGGGCGCACCGAGCGCAGGTCGACCACCTCGGCCTCGACCTCATCCTCCGTCGCCAGCGTCTCGGCGGCTCGCAACGCCTCGTGCACCATCTTCCCGTAGGTGACGATCGTCACATCGTCCCCCTGCCTCTTCACGTCCGCCGAGCCGATCGGCACCAGGATCTCTTCGTCCTCGGGCACCTCCCCCTTCACGTTGTAAAGGAGCTCGCCCTCGATGAAGACGACGGGGTCATTGTCCCTGACCGCCGACTTCAGGAGCCCCTTCGCATCGTACGGTGTGGCGGGCGAACAGATCTTCAGGCCGGGCACGTAGGCCAGCCAGGACTCAGGCGACTGCGAGTGCTGCGCGGCCAGCATCAGGGCCGCACCACCGGGGCCGCGGAAGACGATCGGAACGTTGTACTGCCCGCCAGACATCTGGTAGAGCTTCGCTGCGCTGTTAATGACCTGATCGATCGCCAGCAGCGCGAAGTTCCAGGTCATGAACTCCACGATCGGCCTCAAGCCGACCATCGCCGCGCCCACGCCGAGGCCCGCGAACCCCAGCTCCGCGATCGGAGCGTCCCTCACGCGCCACTCCCCGAACGCCTCCAGGAGATTCTTGGAGACCTTGTAGGCTCCGTCGTACTCCGCGACCTCCTCTCCGATGAGGAAGACGCTCTCGTCCCGGGCCATCTCCTCCCGGAGGGCCTCGTTGAGGGCCTCACGGTAGGTGATCACCGCCATGAGTCCCTCCGGTCCAGGCCGTGGGGGTACTCGTCCGAGTAGACGAGGTCGTAGATGTGGCTCTCATCCGGGAGGGGGCTGGCGTCGGCGAACTCGGCCGACCCCTCGACCTCCTCGATCACGGCACGGTCCATCTCCTCGTACTCCTCGGCGGTGATCACGTCGGCCGCGATGAGCTGGTCGGAGAGGGAGAGGATCGGGTCGTCCTCCCTCCAACCCTCGACCTCCTCGCGGGCCCGGTAGGTGCCGTGGGAAGGATCGGCCATCGAGTGCCCCATGAAGCGGTAGGTGATGGCCTCGATGAGGGAGGGACGCTTCTCCTCCCGGGCGATCCGGACGGCCTCATCGACCGCGGCCCGCACCTTCTGGACGTCCATGCCGTCGACCTGGGTAGAGGCCGTCCCCTCGTAGGCGCAGGCGCGGTCCACCAGCTCGGAGATCGCCGCCGACCGCCGGATGTCCGTGCCCATCCCGTAGGCGTTGTTCTCGATGATCCAGATCACCGGCAGCTCCCACTTCGCGGCCATGTTCAGCGCCTCGTGGAAGGCGCCGATGTTCACGGCCGCGTCCCCGAAGAAGCAGAGGCAGACCTGGTCGCCGCCCCGGTACCTGATCGCGTAGCCGACGCCGGCCGCGATCGGCAGGTGCGAGCCGACGATCGCGTGCCCCCCCAGGAAGTTCACGGAGCGATCGAACAGGTGCATCGAGCCGCCCATCCCCTTCGAGCAGCCGTCCGCCCGCCCGTAGAGCTCGGCCATGACGGCTCGGGCAGGGATGCCGCGTATCAGCGCCTGCGCGTGGTCCCGGTAGGCCGAGATCACGTAGTCGTCCTCGCGCAGCGCGGTGATGGCGCCCGCGGCTACCGCCTCCTGCCCGATGTAGAGGTGCAGAAACCCGCCGATCTTGCCCAGTTGATAGGATTCGGCGGCTTTTTCCTCGAACCGCCTGGCCAGGATCATCAGGCGGAGTAGCTCCTTCAGCTCGCCCGGCTCGAGGCCCGGCAGGTCAGGCCCGTCCGCCGCAGCGGGCTTCGCAGGCGTGTCCTTCGCAGGCGTATTGCCGTGCGCCCTGGTCTCTTTGGTCGCCATGGTAGCTGGTTCAGTCCGGCTCGTTCGGGAATGGTCCGAGGCGACGCCGGCTCAGCCGAGCGCCACTGCTCGAGCCTTGAGCTCTTCGACCTGCTCGCGGGCGTGGTAGCTGCTTCGAACGAGGGCGCCGCTCTCCACGTGGAGCAGGCCGAGCTCCTCGCCGATCCGTTTCCAGTCGACGAACTCGTCGGGCGTCACATACCGATGGATCGGCAGATGTTCCGCGGAGGGCCGAAGGTACTGGCCGAGAGTGAGAATCTGCACGCCGGCGTTCACGGCGTCGTGCATGAGCTCGAGCACGTCATCGGGTGCTTCGCCGAGGCCGAGCATGATGCCGGTCTTGACGAGCACCTCATCATCCATCTCCCGGGCGTCGGACAGGACCTGGAGCGAGCGGTCGTAGCGCCCGCCCGGCCTCACCGTCCCGTGCAGCCGCCGAACGGTCTCCATGTTGTGGTTGAAGATCTCGGGACCGGCCTCGATCACCTTGCGGATCGACCTCCGGTTCCCGCGGAAGTCCGGGGTGAGGACCTCGATGGAGCAACCGGGGAGTCGCTCCCGGATCTCGCGAATCAGCTCTGCGAAGATCCAGGCGCCGCCGTCCGGAAGATCGTCGCGGTCCACCGAGGTGACGACGACGTGGTTCAACTCCAGTCGCGCTACGGCCTCGGCCACCCGTCGCGGCTCGTCCTCGTCCAGCTCCTCCGGCCTTCCGTGGGCAATCGCGCAGTAGGGGCAGTTTCGGGTGCAGATGTCTCCCATGATGAGGAAGGTGGCTGTTCCGGCCTCCCAGCACTCACCGATGTTCGGGCACCGGGCCTCCTCGCACACCGAGTGCAGCTCTCCGCCTCGTATCAGGGTCTTGAGGCGCCGGTAGTTCGAGCCACCGGGCGCCCGGACCTTCAGCCAGTCGGGCTTCCTCGCGGGCCAGTGCTCCACTCC
>JAUVMT010000062.1 GCA_030600085.1 Gemmatimonadales bacterium
GAAGATCCCCGTCGAGATCGGCGTCTGGATCCAGAAGAGCAGCGTGCTCACGTCGTTCAGCGCTCCAGATCTGGAGAAGGTCGATGGCGGGTACCGCTCGCCGAATTGGGAAGGCGCGGAGCACAAGCTGGAGCTCGATCTGAAGACGGCGTTCGGGTCGATCGCCGTCGAGATCGTTCCCTGACGAGCTCTTAGCTCGGCGGAAGGACCCGGCGGACCTTCACGCCGACCCGGTGGACGCTCACGCGGAGGCGCCGGGCGATGGCCTCACCTCCACCTCTTCATCGCGGTCCACGCCCAGGCGCTCGCTCGCGCTCCCATCGCGGACCGCGATCTCCAGGGTGCCGCCCGAACCCAGGCTCGCCAACAGCTCACCCCTACCCACGGCGCCGTAGCTTCGACTCAGCGTCGGCACCGTCACGCCCGAGATCATAACCCGGGGCGACGGGGGCAGGTCGTCGTTCGGTAGATTCGTGATCAGGTTCCCGAAGTGGTCCACGTGCAGCACGTGGCCATGAAGCGAGTCACCTTGCCGTGCGGGCCTGGGCAACGGCAGCTCGACGATCTGGCCTCCCTCGACCTCCGGACCGATCCGTCGAGGGTCCATGCCGGCGGACAGATGAGCGGCCGCGGGCGCGAACACATCCCGCCCGTGGAACGTGTCCGAGGGAGGGCTCCCGCCGATCGCGAGATCGATCCGCCGTGCTTCTTCCACGGAAAAGGCACGTGAGACGAAGGTGAGAAGGCCATTGTCAGGTCCGACGAACCAGCGCTCGGCGACGCGCACCGCAACCGGCGTCCGTGCGCCGCCAACTCCGGGGTCGACTACGGCCAGGTGTACGGTCCCGACCGGAAAGCGGCTCCAGATGCGGCCGAGGATCCAGGCCGCCCCTCTCACATCTCCGGGCGTCACATCGTGAGCCACATCCACGAGGGCGGCCTCGGGAGCGCGCGTGGCGAGCACCCCCTTCACTTCTCCGACGTACCCGTCCTTCGTGCCGAAGTCGGTCGTGATCGTGACTACGCTCATGAGCTCTCTCCGGCCGGCATCAAGCTAACGCTCGGCGCCACCGACCCGCTCGCCAGAACAGGCTCACTGGATGAGGTCAGGCGTGCTCCGACTCCAACTCCGCGAGCCGGCCGGCGGCGGCTTCCGCTACACTCCTGAAGGCACGTCCCTCCGGAGATTCCGACCTCCCGATCACGGTTGGCAGTCCTCGATCACCCTCTTCGCGGACGGCCACCCCGAGGGGGATCGCTCCGAGGAACGGAATCTCCAGCGTGGCCGCCAGCTTCTCTCCGCCCCCGGAGCCGAAGATGTCATGTGAGGCGTCACATGTGGGGCAGATGAAGCCCCGCATATTCTCGACGATGCCGATGACGGGCACGTCCAGGGTCTCGAACATCCTGATCCCCTTGAGCACACCCCCGACGGCCACATCCTGCGGGGTCGTGACCATGACGGCTCCGGAGACGCGCACCAGCTGGCAGAGTGACAGCTGGGCATCGCCGGTGCCGGGCGGGAGGTCCACGAGGAGATAGTCCAGAGTCCCCCACTCCACCTGCTGCAGGAACTGCCGCACGATCCCCATGATGATCGGACCCCTCCAGATCGCCGGCGTGTCCTCGTCGACCAGGAAGCCGATGCTCATGAGCTTCACGCCGTGGGCATCGAGAGGAAGGACACGATCGTCCACCATGCGTGGTTTCGCGGAGGCTCCAAACATCGTGGGGATGTCGGGGCCGTAGACGTCGGCGTCCAGCAATCCGACCCGGTGGCCCATCGCCGCCCAGGCGGCCGCGAGGTTGGTGGAGACCGTCGACTTCCCGACTCCGCCCTTGCCGGAGCTCACCGCCACGACGTGCCTCACGCCGTCCAGCGGCTCCGCATCCCGTGGGTGTCGCGAGGCGGCCGCGCGATCCGCCTCCACGGGACGCATTCCCTGCGGTCGCGCGGGAGGCGCCTCCGCGTCCGGCGGCGCCTCGCCCTGCGGCGCTCCGGGCCCGACGATCGGAAGCCGCCGCCCCGGGCGGCCACCGCCCGGCTTGTCTATGCGTGTCTCATCCATGCCCGGATCCCAGAGAGATCGTGTTGCCGGTGGACGAATCGTGAATCGCTGCGCGGCGTCCAGGGAGGCGTCAGATGGCCTCGACGGCTCGAACTCCGGGCACCTGCATTCTGAGGCGCTGCTCAATGCCCGCCTTCAGCGTGAGCATCGACATCGGGCAGGCGTAGCACGCGCCGACCATGCGAACCTTCACCAGACCCTCTTCCTCATCGTAGCCGACGAGCTCCACGTCGCCGCCATCCGAACGGATGGCCGGGCGCACCGAGGCGAGCACGTCCTCGATCTTCTCTCGCGCGCTCATCGTGGTCGTGGAATCGCTCATGCGGTCAACGCGTTTGGGGGGACTATGGCTCCAAAGTAGCCGGGCTCGAAGGGCCGGTCAAAGATAAGGGGCCGCCTGCCTGAAGCGGTCATACCGCCCGCCGTGGAGCGGGTTCCGGCGCCTTGCCGCCGCGGACGCTCCCGACGGATTCAGCGCGAGGTCGGCCGGAGCTGGAACCGTCGAACGGCCCGATCCTCGGCATCCCTTCTCGACAACGGCACCGGGATCAACCGCGGCTCGCTCCAACGCGGCGACATATCACGGTAGTGGGAGCTGAACGGATTGCCGCTCTGCCCCGTCGGAAGCAGGAGGTATCCGGTATTCCCCTTCTCGCCCATCATCGCGACAAATCGCTCCGAGGGGCCGTAGTCACCGACGTATGGTGGCGTCCATGACGTCGAGTCCAACGGGCTCCACCGACCGTAGTCATCCGGTCGGACGGTGTTCGGTCCGCCCGGTGAGGGGTAAGGCCCGACGTTGAGGCGGAAGATACGCTCGATCAGCGCCGACCGGCCGAGCGTGTGCACGGACCGCTCGAAGTGAAGCTCTCCCCACGGCCTCATTCCCGTCGCCTCGACGGCATCTCGAATCGCCCGCTCCTCCAAACCGGGCAAGGTCTCCAGCGTGTCGGTACGAATGTCATCGATCCAGGGGCCATCGCCCTCTTCCAGAACCCGAAGGAACGCCATGGTGGGAAACTCCTCCCACGGTTCGCCCTGGAACTCGTCGCCAGCCACGAGCTCTCGCAGCCGATAGAACCAGGCATAGAAGAGCGAGGCGGCGCGCGAATTCAGGCCGACATCCCGGTCCCAGGCCTCGAGGAGCACCGCCGCCGAGTCCTCGCCGGCACGTCGCGCTGCGGCGGCGGCACGCGCTCCGACCCGGTCCGCAAGCCCACTGTGCGTGTCGTGCTGCAGCGCCGCCATCTCCTCCCAAGTCCAGCGCGATCCCGTTGCCAGTCGGTCGCTGATCCGTCCCGCCCGGAACGGGGCCGCGTAGTCGGACCCCAGAAGCCCGAACAGGTTGGGTGCCTGCAGGTTGTTGGCGGTCGCGATGAAGCCCTCGTCGGGCTCTCGGACGGCGGGCAAGCTCGAGGGCGGCCAAAAGGAGCTCCACCAGTCGCCGATCCGGTCGAACTCGACCGGGAGGGAGCCATCCGCATCCCGATGCAGCGGCACGGTCCCGCTGAGCCGGTAGCCGATCGTGCCGTCGGAGGCCGCATAGACCACGTTCTGCTGAGGCGAATCGAACGCCTGGATGGCCGCGTCGAACTCGTCCGCGTCGGTCGCCCGATTCATCCGTAGGAGACCCTCGATCTCGGTCGAGCCTCGATCGCCGACCCACAGCACCGACAGCGTCGCTCCGAGGGGGGGCAGGACGTCGGTGATCACCGGCCCACGCACGGTGCGTCGAATCGGATGTACCACCGGTGCCTCCCGTCCTCGTACCCAGATCGTATCCGGCGAGACGATGAACTGGAGCCAACCATCTCCCTCGCGATAAGCCGTGCCATCTAGGTTCAGGACCTCGATGGAGAAGTCCATGTCGTCCGTCATGCCGTTGGTGAACCCCCACGCCACGCCGCGGTTGTAGCCCACCACGACGCCCGGCGCGCCCGGCAGCGATACGCCGGCCACGTGATAGCCCGTTTCCTCGGCATGAAGCGCCTGGATGTACCATTTGGCCGGCGCGTCGAGACCGAGGTGCATGTCGCTCGCCAACAGGGATCCGCCATGAGCGGTGCGATCGCGGCCGACCGCCCAAGCGTTCGATGCATGGAAGCCCAACCGAGCGAGGATCTGGTACGTGCGCCTCCATTCCAGCCGAGATGCAGCGTCGGAAACGGGGTCCACCGCCAGCTCCCCATCCTCCGGCGCCCACGCAAGGCCCTCCTCGACCTCTTGGAACCGCCCGGCACCGTTTTCGCCGCGACCCTCCGAGGGGGTGCTCTCGAAGGGGATGGGAACCGAATCGCGTAGGATGGTGGCGCCCCAGCTCGGGTAGGCCGGCGGCAGGTAGGCGGCCTTCTCCGGCGGCAGAATCGCGTGCGCGTGGAACCGGGCGAGCTCGGTCCTCCACGCCGACAGGTCGAGCGCCATCACCTTGCCGATGGCGACCGTGGAGAGAGGCTCCCATGGCTCCGGCTCGATGCCGAGAATGACGAACTCGGGGGGCAGCGGGCCGTTCCAGCTTGCGATCCTGGCGTTCACGCCGGCTGCGTACGATTCGAGGACGCCGCGCGCCTCCTCTCCGAGCGCACCCAGACTCTTCCCGGCAGCCTCCCACAGATCCAGCGTTCGGAGAAGCCGATCGGCGCCCAGGGCTCGCTCGCCGAACAACTCCGCCAGCCTTCCCTGGGCAACGCGCCGGAACATCTCCATCTGCCACAAGCGTTCCGAGGCGTGGACGAACCCCTGCGCGAAGAAGAGATCCTCCTCGCTCACGGCGTAGAGGTGGGGAATCGCGAAGCTGTCCATGACAACGGTGACGGGATCCCGCAGTCCCGAAACCCCGATCGTCCCCTCCAGCGGCTGTCGCGAGGACTGAAGGTAGAAGTAGGCGATCGTCACCACCGAGGCTGCCAGGAACAGAACCCCGGCGAGGACGAGAACGAGCTTGCCGACCAGGCCGCGGAAGTTCACCGCCGACGCACGAACGAGAAGGCCAGTGAGATCAGCTGCTTGAACGTCCCGTGTCCGTGTCGCGCCGCCCCCGTCGGTCGGGTGCGGGCTCCCTGCGTTCGCGGCGGCCGGCCGATTCGAAGAGGACACGGCGGAACGAAATGTACTCGCCGGCCCGACGCAGAAGGAGGCGCCGTCGATACAGCTCATCGAGCCGCACGCGTGCCTCCCCCTCCGGCAGCCCCAACTCGCCGGCGAGCGGCTCCGGACCGATGCGCTCGCGCTCACATACCAGCCGCCACAGATGCGCTTCGGACTCGTCCACGGCGCCGAGGAGCACCGGTTGGCCGTCGGCCAGCTCCGCGGCCACAGCCAGCTCCCGCCGGCGCAGAGCCGAGTCGATCGGATCCTGATGGTGCGCTTCGAGGCCGCGAATCAGCACGAAGCGACGCCGAGGCCCGCGGGGATCCGTCTCGAGTCGGGCGGGCCGTCTCACCGCGATGAACGCGAGCTCGGCCACGACCTCGTCTGCGCAGCTGTAGTCGATCACGGCGACGTCTTTGAAGTCGAGGACCGTGAGCACCTCACCCTCGCAGCCCGCGACCTGTTCCTCGATGCCCATCCGGACGGCACGTCCGGTCGGGCGCGTGACCAGGTAGCTGAAGAGGCTGGCTTCGGAAACGAGGGGATCCGGTCCGGGCCGCAGCGTCGTCATGTCCCCACCGGCTCTTCGGCGCGCGCCGGCAAGACGATCAGAACCTGAGCGCCGGGGAAATACGGCAGGTCCGCCCTGAGCGGCGACAGGTCATCCCAATCCGGCACCCGGGCGATCATCGCATCTCCGCTGCGGATTCGTACCTCTCCGTTCCACTTGGTCACCTGTTTCCGGATCGCCTGCAGGCCCTGGCCTCGCCCCGGGTCCCGAAAGCGCGATTCGCCCTTCAGGAAAGCGGCTTCCAGCGCTGTGGCCGCCGACCATCGATCACCGTAGCGCCGCGCGTGCTCGGCCGCCAACGAACCCTGGAAGCCCAGCCCTACATCCATGACGGCGAGGACGAGCACGTCCCGGCCGAGCCGTCGCTTCCAGTGGTAGGTTTGCGCGCAGACCCAACCCACCGCTTCGGCGTGCTCCAGGATGTTCTGGCACACCTCCGACAACATAACGCTGAATTGGATGACGGCCGGCTTCGGGTAGTGAAGCCGACTCTCCAGGATCAAGGCTGCTTGCTCGCGCACTCGCTCCACGACGTGGTGAACGTCCTGGTGGGAGCGGATCGGCGTGATCTCCAGGAGCGCGTCGGAACGACCGTGCGGGCGTGTCGAATGAGCCCCCAGATCGTAGATCGTCGAGGCGTTCTGCCAGAAGTCCATCCGGTCCAGATAGCTGCGCACGTCCGATGAGTCAGGCACCTCGAGGGCCGGAGCCAACCCGGTCCGGTCGCTGCCCACCTGCCCGGCTGCAAGTAGGCCGATCAGGCCGTATGGAGACACCCATCTGACGTGCCTGGCATCGAACAGCAGGCGCTCGCCCTGTCGGGCGCTCTCGAGGTCGCTGATCAGCTCCTCGAAGGTGTTCTCATCCAGAGTGTCGGGTAACTGAATGACGCGGCTCATCTCCCCTCCGGTCGGGCCGGACAGCCGGTTCGTAGCATCTATGATGTCCGCGCTCGCGGCTCAAGGGCCCGCGGCGGCCGGGCCAGCAGCGGGCCGAGCCGGGACGCACCTCGGTGCCCTGCATTGCTTGCCGCCAGCTCGTTGGCACGTTCGGCGGCAACGCGGAGGGACGTGCCAGCCAGAAGCGAGGCGAAACAGGTCATCCCCCACACGTCGCCGCAGCCGGTGGGATCGGGCTCCCTGACCACACGGGGCACGGAGGTCGACCCGCTCGCGGCCGGAGCCGAGCCTGACACCGGGCCCCCGACCTCGGAGGTCAGGCCGTCGAAGCCGGACTCGGCCACCCAGGCCGCGCCGCGTTCGCCGAGCGTGACGAAGAGCGCCTTCGTCTCTTCGCCCACGACATCGGCGGCAAGCTGCCAGGGATCGTTCCAAGCGTGGGCGAGGAGATTCAACTCGTCCTCGTTGACCTGGACCAGATCGAAACAGCGAAGCCACTCGCGCCAGGCCTCGAGCGGTCGCGGCTCGCGCACGCCACCCGGACCCACACCGAGGAATATCGAGTGCAGGTCGCAGTAGAGCGGGCCTCGGTGGTTCTTCCTAACTTGCTGTGCGGTAGGTAAATCCAGCTCCCAACCGGCGATGAAGTTAACGTACAGAGCATCGCAGGTGCGCGCGAGCGGCTCCAGCTCCTCCCAGGTCCACCCCGGAACGCCGCCCTTCAGCGTCTCACAGCGCCGGGCACGATCGCCGTAGAAGATCTCTACTTCGTTGTTTGCCTCCGGCACGGTGAGCACGCCGTCCAGGGAACCGACCCGGCTGAGGCCGCGCAGATATGCGTTCGCCCGCTCCCACAGATTCGCCCCGACCTTGACGATCGGCAGGAGCTCCCAGCCATCCGGGGCCGCCGCCTCGAACGCCGAGAATCCATAGCAGATCCCACCCCACTCCTCGACGGGTTCGCTACGTGCCGGGTCGCGCGCGTGAATGGTATCCCAGACCATCGTGCCGAGGGCGCCGAGTCGCTTCACCTCGACCTCACGCCGTCAGGACGACCTCGGGGCTCCGGCCTCACCGGCCGATCATAGCACACCGCACTTTTCCACCTTGAAGGTGGCTGCAGCACCTACCACTCCGGCCATTCCGCCCAGCTCGCTGGCCACGATCTCGCAGCTCTCGAAGCCTTCCCGGAATGCCCTTTTTCTGACCTCGCGGCGCAGCGGCTTCAGGAGGTGCTCGCCCGCACGCGTCACCCCGCCGGAGATGACGATCATATCCGGATTCAACAGGTTGATGAGATTGGCCAGCCCCGTCCCGAGAAACTTGGCCGTCTCCTTCATCACGTCCTTCGCGTACACGTCTCCGGCGACGATTGCCTCGTAGACGGTCTCCGCCGTGATGCGCTCCAACTTCCCTCCTACCAGCGACGGCAGGAGGCTGTCGCCTTCGGCGTCCAGACCCTCGATCGCACGGGCGGCGATCGCCGGACCCGAGGCATAGGCCTCCAGGCAGCCGTAGTTGCCGCAGTTGCACTTCCGTCCGATCGAGTCGATGGTCATGTGCCCGATCTCTCCGGCCAGGTCGGAGGCTCCGTGGAAGACCTGCCCGTCGAGCACAATTCCGCCTCCGATGCCCGTTCCCAGGGTCACGGCCACCAGGTTTCGCACGGCTTTTCCGGCTCCCTGCCAGTACTCGCCCAAAGCCGCGCAGTTCGCGTCGTTGTCCAGCACCGCTTCGAGCCCGATTCCGTTCGCGATCAGGTCGCGGAGAGGGAAGTTGCGCCAACCGAGGTTCGGCGTCTCGAGCACCGTGCCCGTCCCCCGGTCGAGGGGACCTGGCGAGCCGATCCCCAGACCGAGAAACCCGTCCTCCGGTATCGCACGCTCGTGACGCGCGTCTTTCATGGCCGCCTGGATCATCTCGATCATTCTGTCGACGACGAACTTCGCCCCTCGGTGCGGCTCGGTCGGCAGCGATCGCATGCCCAGCACCGTACCACCGTCGAAGGGCAGGACGCCCACGTTGATCGAGGTTCCGCCGAGGTCCACACCGACGATGTAGCGATCCGTCATTCGATCCTCAGATCGACCGATCGAGCCGCAGCCGGCTCGGACGAGTCGTCAATCTCCGACCTGTCGCACAGCGAGAAACGCCTCCTGGGGGACCTCCACCGACCCGACCTGTTTCATCCGCCGCTTCCCGGCCTTCTGTTTTTCCAAGAGCTTACGCTTTCGCGTGATGTCCCCGCCGTAGCACTTCGCCGTAACGTGCTTGCGGTAGGGCCTGATCGTCTCCCGGGCGATCACGTCTTTTCCGATCGCGGCCTGGATGGCCACCTGATACTGCTGACGCGGGATCAGCTCCTTCAGCTTTGCGGTGACTTTCCGCCCGTGTTCGTACGCATGCTCGCGGTGCACGACGACGCTGAGGGCGTCGACCGAATCCCCGTTCAACAGGATATCCAGCTTCACCAGGTTCGACTCGCGAACCCCGATCGGCTCGTAGTCGAGGGATGCGTAGCCGCGGGATACCGATTTCAACCGGTCGTAGAAATCGAGCACTATCTCCGCCAGTGGCAGCTCGTACGTTAGCTCGACCCTTCGCGAGTCCAGGTAGTGCATGCTCACGTACGCCCCGCGCCGGTCGTGGCAGAGGGCTTGCACACCCCCGATGTACTCGGCCGGACAGAGGATCCGGGCGCGAACGTAGGGCTCCTCGATCTTGTCGATCCGGCCGCGCTCGGGGAGCCGGCTCGGATTCTCGACGTCCTCGGACACGCCGTCCGTCGTCGTGACGCGATATCCGACGTTCGGAATCGTCGTCACGAGATCCAGATCGAACTCCCGCTCGAGGCGCTCCTGCACGATCTCCATGTGGAGGAGGCCGAGAAACCCACAACGGAAGCCGAAGCCGAGCGCGGTGGAGGTCTCCGGCTCGTACTGCAGGCTCGCATCGTTCAACTGGAGCTTCTCGAGCGCGTCGCGCAGAACCTCGAAGTCGTCCGAGTCGCTCGGGTAGACCCCCGCGAACACCATCGGCTTGACCTCCTGGTATCCGGGCAGCATGTCCAGGGCGCCGCACCGGGCATCGAAGATCGTGTCGCCCACGCTCGTGTCCGCCACTCGCTTGATCTGGGCGGTGAGGTAGCCCACCTCGCCGGCGTACAGCTGCTCCACTGGACGGAAGGCGAGCTGCATGTAGCCGACCTCATCCACGTCGTATGTGGTGTCCCGCGCGCCGAACCGGATGCGCATCCCCGCTCGGACGGAGCCGTCGACGACTCGAAGGAGGGGGACGGCGCCGCGGTAGTTGTCGTACTGCGAGTCGAAGATGAGAGCCCGGAGCGGCGCCTCCGGGTCTCCGGAGGGCGAGGGGACGCGGCTCACGATCGCTTCCAGGAGATCGTCGATGCCCTGGCCGAGCTTCGCCGATACCGCGACCACGTCGGCCGGTGAGACGCCCAGCAGGTCGCAAATCTCGGCGCCGATCGTCTCCGGATCCGCCGATGGAAGGTCGATCTTGTTGATCACCGGGATGATCTCGAGACCCGCGTCCAACGCCAGGTACAGGTTGGAGAGGGTCTGCGCCTCGATTCCCTGGCTGGCATCGACGACCAGCAGGGCGCCTTCGCAGGCCGTGAGACTGCGGCTCACCTCGTAGGTGAAATCCACGTGGCCCGGCGTGTCGATCAGGTTGAGCTGGTACGTCTCTCCGCGGAGCTCGTAGCGCATGCGGATCGCGTTCAGCTTGATCGTGATTCCGCGCTCCCGCTCGAGCTCCATCGAATCGAGCACTTGCGCCTTC
>JAUVMT010000260.1 GCA_030600085.1 Gemmatimonadales bacterium
CCTGAACCTCCCCGTGGAGTCCGTCAGGGCCTGGATCCCCTGCGCCTCCAGTTCGATGAGGACGTTCGAGAGAGGCTCACCGGTGTCCTCCGAGACCACCCTTCCCATGAGCACGCGATCCCCGCGCTCCTGGGAGAAGCCCGCGTGCACCGACAGGAGGATCAGAAGGATCGCGACAAGCGTTGGAAGGAGCTTCTTGAGAGGCCCGGGCACGAGGTCTGTCAGAAGCATGTCGCCTCCGTACGTCTGGCCAACAGCGGCTCTGGGGTTGAAAGATACCTCCTGCTGAAGGAAACGCTCCGCGCGCGTGGATGGTAACGCGCCGGTTCGAGCAACCTTGAGGAAACCTGGGGAAAAGGAGTCTACGATGCAGCGCTGGAGCCGCCGCGAGTTCGTTTCGGCATCCGGTAGCGGTCTGGCCGGAGCGGCGATCATCGGCCCACCCGCGCTCTGGCCCAACGAACGCGCGATGGCCCGGGCCGAGAGCCGAACCGACAGCTTCGAGCTGCTGCGTCGGGAGCAGCGAGCCCGCAGGCCCGACCTTCCGAAGCCGGCCGACTTTCATCGTCTTCCGCTCTCGTGGTACAAGGCGAAGATCCGAGAGCTGAAGAGCGAGGCGAGGAAGCGAGGTGTCGACAGCGGCCTCTTCCTGACCCGGCGGTGGAACATCATCTACGCCACGGGCCTCTTCCACTCGACGACCGAGCGTCCGTTCGCCTGCTTCCTCCCGATGGACGACGATGACGCGCTCATCTGGCTCAACCCCTACCTGGACCAACAGCTCGTCAACGATTGGTGGACCACTCGATCCAGCTACTACTTCGACTACCATCACGCCCGCGGCGCCTTCCCCAGCCGTGGCGAGGTCATCCAGGGCGACACCGTCAACCTCTACAGGTGGTGGGGCGAGACTCTCGCCGAGCTCGGCTACGGCGGGGGGACGATCGGCGTCGATGGGAACGGGCTGGCGGAGATCGGCGTCCTCCCCGGCCAGGATAGTGCCGCTCGGCTCGACATGTGGGGCGAGATCGAGACCCCCGAGAGGAAGCGTCCGGAGGACGGAGCGTTCGGCCAGATGGCCGCCGTCATGCCGGACGCCGGGTTCGTCGACATCAACGACATCATGATCCGGAGCCGGATCGTCAAGGACGAGATGGAGAACAAGCTCACCCAGAGAGCGATGGATCTCTGGTCGGAGATCCACGCGTTCGCACGCAACTACCTGCTCGAGCGAGGAACGGAGGCGGTTGATTGGGAGGTCGCCAACGCGGTCCGTCTTTGGGGCACGGCGCGGATCATGGACGACATCCCTCAGACGGGCGTGCCGCACGATGCGGTTGGCATCTCGGTCGGCGTAGGCTGCCGCACAGGACTCACCACGGCGTATCCCCATCCCAACCAGATGTTCTGGAAGAAGGTCGAGCCGGGTGACGCGCTTCAGATCTCGGGCGTCGTCCGGGTGGGCGGATATGGGGGAGAGCTCTATCGCGCGTTCCTGATCTCCCCCTGGACGGAGTGGCAGGAGCGCGTGTGGAACGTGCACACCCGCTGTTACGAGATCCAGGCAGAGGAATCCTACGCGAGCAACACCTGCTCGAACGTGGCCAAGGCCGTCCACGACTATCAGGTCGAGAACGGCATGGAGCACCTCATCTACCACCGGCCCGGACACGGAGAGGGAATGGAAGGACACCAGCCGCCCTATCAGGCCCTCGGCGACTACACGGTGATGCGCGAGGGCATGCACTTCTCGAACGAGCCCGGCCTCTACGATCCGGAGAACGGCTTCGGCCTCAACCACTCCAACAACATCCTCGTCTCGCGCGACGTCGGGTTGCAGATGGGGACGACTCCGGCGACGAGGGAGTGGTGCTTCCTCGAGCTCTAGTCGCGAGACGCCTTGGCGGAGGGTCCGCATGAAGCCCGGACGGAGCGCATGCAGGATCCTCCGGTGACCGGTCCAGGGCCCACGACCAAGTATGACTTCCTGGTCGTGGGCGGCGGGACCGCCGGCCTGGTGGCCTCGGCCGGTGCCGCCAGCCTCGGAGCGCGGACCGCCCTTGTCGAGAAGGAGCGCCTCGGCGGCGAGTGTCTCTGGACGGGATGCGTGCCCAGCAAGGCGCTG
The DNA here is from genome assembly GCA_030600085.1 of Gemmatimonadales bacterium. GTDB lineage: Bacteria > Gemmatimonadota > Gemmatimonadetes > Palauibacterales > Palauibacteraceae. The sequence continues at coordinate 2,126 of JAUVMT010000260.1, forward strand.
ATCGGATCGGCGCGGATCGCCGACGCGCTGGGGCGGGCGGCCGAGTTCGGCCTCGCCGACGAGCGAGGCGAGGGCGCTGGCAGCCGCCCGAACGGGCGAGCTGCGGCGGCCGGCGTGCTCGAGAGCGTGCGGGCCGTCCGGGCGCGCGTTCAGCCTCATGATGACCCGGAGCGGTTCCGCGGGCTGGGCGTAGAGGTGCTCGAACGCACACCCGCGCACTTTCTCTCGCCCAACCGCGTCCAGGCGGGCGACCGCGTCCTCGAAGGTCGCACCATCCTGGTGGCGACGGGCAGTCGGCCCGCGATACCTCCTGTGGAGGGCCTCGCCGAGGCCGGCTTCTACACGCACGAGTCGGCGTTCGAGGAGGAGGCGCTGCCGCGCTCCGTGGTCGTCCTCGGCGCCGGGCCGATCGGCGTCGAGTTCGCACAGGCGTACGGTCGCCTCGGGGTCGAGGTGACGCTGGTCGAGCTGGCCCCGCGCATACTCCCGAACGAGGATGCGGAGCTCGCTGAGCAGCTCGGGGAGCACCTTCGAGCGGAGGGTGTCCACGTCCTAACGGGAATGGCCGCCACCTCGGCGGAGCGCTCGGGCGCCGAGGCCACTCTGCAGCTCGCGGCGGCCGACGGCTCTGCGCCGGAGCCTGACGCCGTCAGCGCCGAGCGCATCTTCGTGGCGACCGGCCGTCGTGCGAACATCGAGGGCCTCGGCCTGGACGAGGCGGGTGTCGTGACCGGACGTGACGGAATCCAGGTTGACGGCCGCTTGAGAACCTCGCGGCGGCACATATTCGCCGCAGGCGACGTCACCGGCGGCCTTCGGTTCACCCACGTCGCCGACCACGAGGCACGCTCCGTCGTCAGAAACGCCCTTTTCCCCTTCGGGCGCCGCGTGGACTACTCTGTGGTCCCCTGGGCGGTGTTCACGGATCCTCCGCTCGCCCGGGTGGGTTTGACGGAGGAGGAGGCGAGGGATAGGCACGGAGAGGTCCGGA
>JAUVMT010000221.1 GCA_030600085.1 Gemmatimonadales bacterium
AAAGGTCACGATGTCGTCTCGCGTAACCCGGCCGGCGATGCCGGAACCCTCGATCTGGGCGATCTCCACCCCGTGCTCGGCGGCGATCTTCCGGACGAGCGGCGTGGAGCGGGTGCGCAGGCGCTCCTCTCGCGACCCCGGCGCGGTCCCGTCTCCGGGCGAGGCTGCGGGCGCCGCGACCGTCTCTGCTCCGGCTGCCGAGTCGGCGATGGGCGATTCGGCGGCCGGCGCCACGGGTTCGCCGGAGTCCGCTGCCTCAGCGGCAGGGGCGGGAGCCTCGGGCGTCTCCTCAGCGGGTGCCGGCGCGGGCTCAGCTTCGGATACCGCCGCCCCCTTCTCCGTCTCGATGCGCGCGACGATCGTGTTCACCTCGACCGTGTCGCCTTCCTCGACCAGGATCTCCGCGAGGATTCCGCTGGCCGGAGAGGGGATATCGGCGTCGACCTTGTCGGTCGAGATTTCGAACAGATCCTCGTCCCGTTCGACCTCCGCGCCCACCTCTTTGATCCACTTCGTGAGGGTGCCCTCGGCGATCGACTCGCCCATCTGAGGCATGATCACATCGACCTTGGCCATCTACGTCGTCTCTCTTTCTGTGGGCCCGCGGCCCTGAGCCGGTGCCGGCGGCGCTCTCAATACGCGAGCATCCAGCGAGCGGCGTCCACGATGTCATCGGTTTGGGGCAGGTAGTACTCCTCCAGGGGAGGAGAGAATGGGATCGGAGTGTCGAGTGCGGTAACCCGCCGAATCGGTGCGTCGAGCCACTCGAACGCCTCCTCACAGATCTGAGAGGCGATCTCGCCGGCGAATCCTCCGAAGCGTGGCGCCTCGTGAACGATGAGGACGCGTCCCGTTCGCTTCACGCTCTCCACGATGGCGCCCGTGTCGAGCGGACGGAGCGTCCGCAGATCCAGAATCTCGAGCTCCGCGCCGTCTTCCTCGCAGATGCGTGACGCGGCCTCTTCGGCCTTGTAGACCATCGCGCCGTAGGTCACGACCGTCAGGTCCGATCCAGGCCGGTGTGTCCGCGCCACGCCCAGGGGCACGATGATCTCTTCGTCGATCGGCAGCTCCTCCTTGATCCGCCGATACAGATACTTGTGCTCGAAGTACAGGACGGGATCGGGATCTCGGATGGCGGCGCGCAGCAGGCCTTTCGCATCACGGGCGGTCGCCGGCGCCACCATCTTGAGGCCGGCGACGTTCGCGAAATACGATTCCACGTTCTGCGAGTGAAACGGGCCGGCGTGCGACCCGCCGCCACACGGGCCCCGTATCACCAACGACGCCCCGACGCCGGTTCGGTAGCGGACCTTCGCCGCGAAGTTGACGATCATGTCGAAGGCCGGAGCGATGAAGTCGATGAACTGCATCTCGGCGATCGGCTTGAAGCCCATGTGGGCCGCGCCGATCGCGGCGCCGACGATGGCGGCTTCGGAGATCGGTGTGTCGATGATCCGCTCCGGACCGAACTCATCCAGAAAGCCCTCGGTGATCTTGAAGGCGCCGCCGTAGGTTCCTACATCCTCACCGAGAAGGAAGACGGTCGGGTCGGTCGTCATCTCCTCCCACATCGCCTCGCGGATCGCCTCGAGATAGGTCGTTTCCTTCGTGCCGCGCGGTGCTTCCTGGTCCTCCGGAGGCCTGTTCTGCACGACGAATTCCATCTTCGAGTCGCTCATGGTCCGACGGCGGGTCGACCGAGGTCCTCGTACACAGCCTCCCGACGAGTCCACGGAACCGGTATGACCTCTCCCTCGACAGTCCTGAATCTCGCGCCCTCGGGCTCGGGCATCGGCGCGGAGAGAGCTTCCTCGACCGCCGCCGCGAGCTCGAGTCGAACCTCCTCCTTCACGACGGCTAGAGATGCGCTCGACTCGAAACCGGAGTCGACGAGGTAACGCTCGAAGAGATCGATGGGGTCGCGCGCACGCCATTTCTGGAGCTCTTCCTCCGGCACGTACTCCTGCGCGTCATGCTGGGCGTGGCCCTGCATGCGGTACGTTTCGGCCACGATCAGCGTAACGCCCTCGCCGCGTCTCGCCCGGTCGACCGCCCGTCGGGTCTCGTCGTACACGTGCAGGACGTCGTTGCCGTCGACCGACGCCGCGGGGATGCCGTAGGCCGCGGCGACATCGATCCAGTCGGCGACCGCGGCCTGCTGATCACTGCGGGTGGCGAACGCCCACCTGTTGTGGATGAGGATGACCACCAACGGAAGCCGCTGAACCGCGGCGAGATTGAGTCCCTCGTGTGCGGCGCCCGTCCGACTGGCCCCGTCTCCCAGATAGGTCAAGCAGACCCGCCGCTCACCGCGCATGCGGAACGCGAGCGCCACTCCGTTGAGCACGCAGAGATGTGCCCCTAGCGGACCGATGGGACCGAGGAGGCCCAAATGGGGAATCGTGACGTGATGCGCCTTGTCCCTACCTGCCGACGGCGATCCTCCGCGAGCCAGATACTGGAGCAGCAGCAGCCGGGGGTCGAGACCTCGAGTGAGGAGCGCGCCCATCTCCCTCAGCGAAGGGGACAGCCAGTCGCCTTCCTCGAGCGCGAAGGCGCTGCCGACGACCGCCGCCTCCTGACCGCGCCCGTCATAAAGGTCGCCGACCACCTGGCCCTGCTTGAGCAGGTGCTCGAGTCGCTCCTCGAGCCCACGGCTCAGAACGAGATACCGGTACAGTCCTCGCAGCTCTTCACTCGTCAGTGATGACAAACGCACTCCACCGTTTGATCGCCGGGCGGTCACAGGCGGCCGCCCTCGTTTCGGTCCCATCCGCAGGAGCGAATCCAGGCGAACATACCGTGTGTCCGGGTCAGTTTCAATTGGTGGGGGTTGGTCGCCGGACACGAATCGCTTCCCAATACGCAAGTTGGTATCGCCGCTTTACGCCACCGCTTTACCTAAAGGCGAGATGTGGAGCAGGCGGGAGACGGGTCTGGTGGAACGTGCGCGGTCTCAGCCGGGATCCATGGGGGGTATGGGGTCGAACGGAAGCTCCACGATCTCGACGATTTGTTCGGCGGAGGCCTCGAGGGCAAGTCGAGTCCCTGGCTCGATCTCGGCGCGGGCGAGACAGAGCGCGATGTGGCCGAAGCGAGGGGAATCGACGGTCGAGCTGATCACGCCGCGCTCGCGGTCACCCTCGAAGAGGGGCCGGCCGGCTTCGAGGGCCGTGGCGCCTGAGTGGCCGGCGGATGGCTCGGCGAGCCGGCAGCCTCTCAGAATGCGGTTCACGTGGCCCCTGAAGTGGATTCGCGCCACGACCTCCTGGCCCGTATAGCAGCCCTTGTCGAAGCTAATCGCCCTCGAATCCTGTCCGGTCTCCTGGGCCAGGTTCTTTTCGGTGAAATCCCTCTCGAAGATCGGAATGCCGCGCTCGACGCGGAGGATCTCCCAGGCATCCGGACCGACTTCCCGTCCCCCGAGCTCCAAGACGGAGTCCGCAAGCCCGGAGCGCACCTTCTCCCGTTCGCCCGCCGACACGTAGAGGTCGAAACCGGGGCCTTCGATGGCCTCTCGACGCGCGAGGCGGGCCTCCCTTCCCGCCACCTCGAGCGGGCGGGACTCCAAGGGGTCCAGGCCCTCAGTCACGGACGCGCCCGCCCAGCCGTCGATCGCTGCCGCGGCCAGCGGGCCGACGATCGCCAATCGGCAGAGATCGGTCTCGTCGAACCTGGCGAAGATCGGGGGAAGGTACTTTCGGAGGTGGGCGAGCCCGGACTCAACACAACTCCCCGGCATGTCCATCCAGAACTCCGACTCGAGTCGGAGGAGCCTCATCTCCGCAACCGGTCTTCCCTTCGGCGTGAGCATGAAGGTGTAGAGGCCCTCACCGACGGAGAGACGCT
>JAUVMT010000223.1 GCA_030600085.1 Gemmatimonadales bacterium
CCTCTCTCGGCGCCGGTTGGATGACGACGATGCGGCGGGTGGCGCTGCCGCTGGTCACTCCCGGGCTGGCTGCCGGGGGTCTGCTGGCGTTCGTTACCGCGCTCGGGGAGTTCGTCGCCTCGATCATCCTCTATACGCCGCACTCGCGGCCGATCTCGATCGAGATCCTGGCCCAGCTTCGGGCCTTCGACTTCGGCGGAGCCGCAGCACTGGGCGTCGTGCTGGCTCTGCTGATGGCGATCGTCTTCGTGATCGGAGGACGCTTCGTGCGCCAAGGGGTAGGAACATCGGGAGGATGACGGGCCGAGAGGAAGGCGACGGCGATTCGCTCGAATCGATCAGACCGAAAGGAGAGGACCGATGAAGCTCGATCTGAAGGCACTGGCCCTGACATGCGGGATCTTCTGGAGCGCTCTGCTCCTGCTCGTCTCGCTGGGTGACATGGTCTGGCCCGAGTACGGCGGGAAGATCCTCGAGATCGCGGCGTCGATCTATCCCGGGTATCGGGGCCCCGGCGGCATCGGCGCTGCGATCATCGTCACTCTCTACGGGTTGGTCGACGGCGCGATCGGCGGGTTTGTCTTCGGCTGGCTGTACAACACGTTCGTGGCCAAAGGAGCTGCGGCGAGCGCCCCGGCCTAGGGCCCGGCCTCCGCGCCCGACGCCGCCTGGTTCTCCCGGGGCGGTCGCGCCCGGATCTCGCCCTCGTTCTCCGGCCTCTTGCCTCTCTTGTCCGCGTAGAAGTCGCGGATGAACTGGATGTCGGCGTCGAGGTCGCCGGTCGGATAGAGGATCGATCCCAGTCCGATCCGCTTTGTCGGGTAGTCGATGAAGGCGAGGACAATCGGGACGTTCGCACCGACGGCGATGTAATAGAAGCCGGTCTTCCAGTGCGAGGTGTGGCTGCGTGTGCCTTCCGGGGCCAGCGCGATCACCATCTCTTCGGCCCCGTCGAAGGCTGCGACCACCTGGTCCACGAAGTTGTGTCGCTTCGACCGGTCGAGCGGAACGCCACCGAGGGCGCGCATCAGCCAGCCGAGTGGCGGGCGGAAGAGGGTGTGCTTACCGACCCAGTTCCGCTTCATGCCAAGGCCCACGAACATCAGTATGGCGATGGGGAGGTCCCAGTTGGTCGTGTGTGGGGCGCCGATCGTTACGAATTTAGGCGGTCGCTCCGGGACATCGTCGACGAGCGTCCAGCCCATGAGGCGGAGAACCCCTCGGGCGAGGCGCTGTCCGATCACGGGTTCCGACGTCCGGAAAAAGCGAAGGGATGCACGTACTCAGTGTAGGAGGGGATGCTTCTTCCGTCCACGCTGGAGGCCGCCGAAGCGGCGGCGGCCCTGGAGTCCTTTAGCTAAACGACCTGAACCGGCACCTGGACCGTAACCTCGCGGCCCGGCACCTCGATCTCGGGCACCCGGATCTCCGGGACGAACACCTCGGGGATGTCGAACCCGGGGATCGTGATCTCGGGGATCACCAGCCACGGCTCGCCATCCTCATTATCCCAGTTGAATTCGAACGAGGGGATCCTGATCTCTGGAATCCACACCGAGGGCGTGTTGAACTCCGGAACGACGATCTCGGGGATCTCGATATCCGGCAGCATGAAAGAGTACGAGTAGGAGCCGTCTTCCGACTGCCAGTCCCAGGTGCCCGAGTGCTGCTCGGGGAGCTCGGCGGTCAGCGTTCGTGTGTCGCCATCGCGAACGACCGTGATTGTCAGCGATCCCGCTTCCGCCTCGTGCACCGCCTCCGCCACGTCATCCACATCCTGAACCTCCCGCTCGCCGACGCGCGTGATCACGTCGCCGGCCTCGAGGCCCGCCTCGGCGGCCGGGGAGTCTTCGCGAACCGAAGCGATCAAAGCGCCTCCGGTCACGCCGAAATACTCGGCCAGCTGGTCTCCGAGAGACTGCAGCTGCACGCCGAGCCGGCCCCGTCCGCCGAATGCGAACACCCGGTGCTCGCCGTGCTTCCCGTCTCCTGGTGCGATGAACACGCCCTGCCCACGGTCGATATCCGGTCCGAACCACACGACGCCCGGTCGCTCGCCCAGCTCGACCGATATCTCGCGCGCCTGGCCTTCACGGACCACCCCGATCGAGACCGTTCGCCCGGCGGGCGTCTCGCGAACCATCCGCGACAGCTCGCTGACGCTCTCGACGGCCTGCCCGTTGAACTCGACGATGACGTCATCCTTTAGGAGTCCCGCCTCGGCCGCCGGCCCGTCCTCTGAGACTTCGGCGATCAGAGCTCCACGCTCCTCCCGTAGCCCCAGGCGGTCCGTGGCCGCGTCGTCGACCTCCTCCAGGTAGACGCCCAGGAAGCCGCCGCTGCCGATCGTTATGACTTGGGGCGCTTCCTGCGCCCTCAGGGACGCGAGTCCGGCGATCGCCACGACCGCGAGAACCAGCCCCAACGCCACAAGCAGCTTTCCTCTCATCTTCTACGCTCCGTGTTTCGGATTGGTCTTCGATAAACCCTACGTGCCCGAGAGGCCTCTTGTGTCACGACCGCCCGAGCGCCTCGTGGAGCCCTGGCCCGAGGGCGGTGCGCCAAGCTGGACTCGGAAGTGACGCAGCCGCCAACGGACAAGGGCAAGCTTCCGAGGTCGGTCCGCCCGCCGCCATCCGACCCTTCACGAGTTGGATGCTCGGGAGGCGCCGGATCGTTGCCCGATCCGGCAAGGATGGCTCAGGCCGCGCCGTTCTCCACCGCGTACAGGAAACGGGTGAACCCCTCGTCGTAATCGGAGAGGCCGTTCTGGCCGGTGAGCCGCATGCGCTCGTCGTAGAGTCGACGCATCACCGCCGAGATGCCGCGCTCGGCCGCCGAGAGATGCGGCACCAGAGCGTGAAAAGCCCATTTGAGCTCGGGCTTGAGGCTCGCGCGGTCAACGAGGTCGTGGAAGTGGTTCTCTCCGGCCGCTCCTTCGCCGGCCTCCTTGCGGGCGACGATCCGCAGCTGCCGGTGCAGCCGCTCGCTGTACGCGGACTGCACGAGAACCGGTTCCTCGGAGGCCACGAGCGCGAGGTAGGCCAACGCCTGCGCCTCGAGCTCCTTGAAGTATCCCTTTCGGTGACTGAACTCGTGCGCGATGACGTGGGGCTCGAAGATACCGGTGTCGCGAAATATCGCGACGTCTCCCGAGATGAAGTCGCACCCTCCGATGGCGAATGGGAAGAGAAACTGCGCCAGCATGAAGCTGCGAATCGAGTCGCTGGTCTCGACGCGCTGTCCGGTGATGCCCGAGATGTACCGGGTGAGCGCCTCGTTCACCTGCTCGGCCAACTCGGGTCGCGGTACGTCCATGGGCCGGTAGACGTCGTTCAGCTTGCGGGTGAAGATGGCGATCTCCGCCCTTCGGGCTTCGAGGGACATCGCGGGGAGGTGGCTGACGTCGGCGCCGTAGACGGCCAGGAACTCGATCTTCCGGACGCCGAGCCGCCGGATCCAGTCCTTCGCGGCGCTCCCGGCGTAGGCGCCGAACGCCGCGGCCTGAAGGGCGAGTCCCGGCACGGAGGCGCCGAGCAGCAGCCGGGACAGGAAAGGGGCGGCTATCATGATGTCCGTCAGGGCAACCGGCGAGTTGGCCACCCGGTTCGGGATGCGGATCCGTTCCACGCCCTGTTCTTCGATAATCACGCCGGCCTCTCCTCTGCGCGCCGTTTCAAGGTAATACGATCCCGTCGGGGGTCCGTTTCAGAGGAGCGCACGTCGCGCGGGCCGGAGGCGAGAGATGGTGGGTCACGTTCGGCGTGCTCTACCGCCGGCTGGCGTAGCGCCCGTCAGTC
>JAUVMT010000099.1 GCA_030600085.1 Gemmatimonadales bacterium
ATCCGCCTCGCGCCAACCAGGTCGGCGGCCGCGTCCCAGCCATCCTCTCGAAGCTTCTCGGAGATCGTGCCTCCGGAGAGATCACGGGCTACCTCGACGAGGAAGCGGGCGAACGTCTCCATGAAGTCACGCAGCCCCTTGACGGGAGATGCCAGATAGCCATCCAACTGGCGGCCGAGACCGACTCCGGCCCCGTTCGTCCGGGCCACCTGGCCGCCCCCTGTTAACTGGATGCCCTCGGCCAGCATACGCGCTTCCTCCGGGCCCAGCGTCGGCGGTTCCACATCGGATCCCAGGCTGCGCGCCGCCCAGATCGATCCGGCGATCTTCAGGAGGGCGCCGATTTCGTGCTCGCTGGCTCCCTGGAAGACAGGCGTCTCGGACCGGAACCCGAGGATCTCCCCAGCCCACCCGAGCAGCGTCTCGAGGATCTGGCCGACGTTCATGCGGCTCGGCACTCCGAGCGGGTTGAGAACGATTTCCACCGCAGTGCCATCGGGAAGGAACGGCATGTCCTCTTCGGGTACGACGCGAGCGATGATCCCCTTGTTGCCGTGACGACCCGCCATCTTGTCGCCGACGGCGATCTTTCGCTTCTCGGCCAGATAGACCTTCACGAGTTGGACAACCCCCGGAGACAGTTCGTCCGGCTGGAAGACCTTGTCGATCCCCTCCTCAGTGCGCTCCCTGATTCGCTCGGCGCGCGCTTTGGATTCCTCGATCAGACGGCGCACGCGATCGTTCGTCTTCGCGTTCTTCACTTTGAGGGTGGAGAGATCGACGGTTCCGAAGTCCAGGTCGGCCAGATTCGAGACCGTCAGCTTCGTGCCCTCGGAGAAGAGTGGCTCGATCGTCCCCCGCTTGAGGAAAAGCGCCACCGCCTGACCCTTGAGGATCTCGCGCAGCTCTTCATCGCGCGCGACACGCACGCGCCCGATCTCAGAGCGCTCGACCTCGCGCAGGTCAGCGATCCTTTCGCCGTGCTCCCGCTCGAGCAGCGGATCATCGATCCGCCGCGAGAAGATCTTGACGTCGATGACCTTCCCCTCGACGCCGGGAGGAACGCGAAGCGCGCTGTCTTTGACGTCTTTCGCCTTCTCGCCGAAGATCGCGGTCAGGAGCTTCTCCTCCGGGGAGAGCTCAGTCTCGCCCTTCGGCGTGATCTTCCCGACCAGGACGTCGCCCGACTTGACCGTCGCGCCGACACGGACGATGCCGCGCTCGTCCAGGTCCACGAGCGCTTCCTCGGCCACATTGGGAATCTCTCGCGTGATCTCCTCCATCCCGCGCTTCGTGTCGCGCACGTGGAGCTCGAGTTCCTGAATATGCACCGACGTCAGCGCGTCCGTCTTGGTCAGCCGTTCGCTGATGACGATCGCGTCCTCGAAGTTGTGCCCATACCAGGGCATAAAAGCGACGAGGAGGTTCTTACCGAGGGCCAGCGATCCGTCCTCGGTCGCCGCTCCGTCCGCAATCACCTGGCCCTGCTTGACGCGATCGCCGAGCCGGACGATCGGGCGCTGGTTGATGGATGTGTCCTGGTTGGTTCTCACGAACTTCTTCAGCTGGTACCGGTCGTACTGGGTCAGACGCGCCAGGGGCAGCTCACCGGCGCCGCCACGCGGCTGGCCCGTGTCCACGACGATCTCGTCGGCCGTGACCGTGGTGACCTTCCCGGCCCGGCGAGCGAGGACTACCGCGCCGGAGTCCTGTGCGACCTTCGGCTCGAGGCCCGTTCCGACCAGCGGAGCGTCGGGGAAGAGGAGAGGCACAGCCTGCCGCTGCATGTTCGATCCCATGAGCGCCCGGTTGGCGTCGTCGTGCTCCAGGAACGGAATGAGAGCCGGCGACACGGCCACGATCTGCTCGGGCGCAACATCCATGAAGTCGATTTCGTCGCGCGGAAGGAGCGGATAGTCATCCCGCCGACGGCTGAGCACGAGATCCCGCTTGAACCGTCCATCCTCGTCGAGCTCGGCGTTGGCCTGGGCGACGGAGTACTCGTCCTCCTCGCTCGCGGAGAGCCAAACGACCTCATCCTCATCGGTGACCCGACCGTCCACAACCGGACGATACGGCGTCTCAAGGAAGCCGAGCTCGTTCAGCTGCGCGAACGTCGTCATCGAGGTGATCAGCCCGATGTTGGGCCCCTCCGGCGTCTCGATCGGACACATCCGTCCATAGTGAGAGTAGTGGACGTCGCGCACTTCGAATCCGGCGCGCTCGCGGGTGAGCCCGCCCGGTCCCAGCGCGCTCAGACGACGCTTGTGCGTGAGCTCGGCGAGCGGGTTCGTCTGATCCAAGAACTGGCTCAGCTGCGAGCTTCCGAAGAAGGACTGGATGACCGCGCTAACGGTGCGAGCGTTGACCAGATCGTCGATCGAGAGCTTCTCCGGATCGCTGTTGATCGACATGCGCTCTCGAACGAGACGAGCCATTCGCGAGAGGCCGACGGAGAACTGATTCGCGATCAGCTCGCCGATCGAGCGCACTCGTCGATTGCCCAGATGATCGATGTCATCGGTGTAGCCACGACCCTCGTGGAGCTCGACCAGATATCTGAGGATCGCCACGAAATCGTGAGGGGTCAGCACCGCCGTGTCCTCGCTCGGCAGCTCGAAGTCCAGCAGGCGATAAACGTCCTTCAGCCGCTGGTTTACCTTGTGGCGGCCGACTCTACCCAGGTCGTACCGCTTGGGGTTGAAGAAGAGGCGATCGAGCGCGCCGCGGGCGGTCTCCAGGTTGGGGGCCTCGCCCGGACGCACCAGTGAGTAGATCGAATGCAGCGCGGCCGCCTCGCCGTCGGTCGGATCCTTGGCGAGCGTGTTCTTGATGAGCGGGGACTCGCCGCGCGGGCCTCCGGTGAAGATTAGGGCCTCGCGTACGCGGCTCTCCCTAAGTTTCGCGAATAGCTCCTCCGTGAACAGCTCACCCGCCTCGTGCAGGACCTCTCCCGTCGAGGCGTCCACGACGTCGGTCGCGAGCTGTGGGTTCTGGCTCCAGTCGCGACGCATCGCGAGGTCAGCGAACGATCCCCGCATCGGGATGAATGCCGCGCTCGAGTACGTCATGACTCGACCGATCCCGGCTCGCTCCAGTCGCTCGATCAGCTCTTCCGTCATCTCGTCGCCGCGACGGGCTACAAAGGCCTCCTCATCATCGAAGACCTGGACTTCCGCCACTCCGGCGGCGGTGAACCGTCGGAAGAGCGTGTCGTCCAGCCGATCGCCCGGGGCGGCCAGACGCTCACCGGACTCGGGGTGGTCGACGCCGTCGGTGAGCCAGACCGCATCCATTTCCTCGAGATCCGAGCCTTTGAGCTCTAAGGAGACCTTCTCACCCTCGAACTCGGAGTTCGGGATGCTCTCGGCGAGCAACGTCCCGAGAACCTCGCGGCGCGGGCCGCCCTCCTCGACGGGGACGGTGATGTCGAACTCCCGCACATCATAGAAGAGGTCCAGGATGTCTCCGTTCGTCCCGTGACCGAACGCGCGAAGAAGCGCCGTGGCCGGGAACTTCTTCTTTTTGTCGATGTGGACGTATATGACGTCGTGGATGTCGAGCGTGAACTCCACCCACGAGCCCCGGAAGGGGATGATCCGGGCGCTGAAGAGGCGGGTACCGTTCGGGTGGATGGTCTCCTCGAACACGACCCCCGGAGAACGGTGAAGCTGGCTGACGATGACCCGCTCGGCGCCGTTCACCACGAACGTTCCCTGCTCGGTCAGCAGGGGCAGGTCGCCTAGATAGACTTCCTTCTCGAGGATGTCGCGCGGCCGCTTCTCGCCGTCTCCAAGCTTCTCGAACATGATGAGGCGTAGAGTGGCCTTGAGCGGAGCCGCGTAGGTCATGTCCCGCTCTATACACTCTTTCACCGTGTACTTGGGCTCACCGAGCCCGTAGTCGACGAACTCGAGCGAGAAGTTCTCGTTCACATCCGTGATCGGGAAGATCTCGTTGAATACCCGCTCCAAGCCGAGGTCCTGGCGGTCCTCGGAGCGCTGATCGCTCTGCACGAGGCGCTCGAACGCCTGCAGCTGGACATCCAGAAAGTGCGGCATCGGCATAGACGACCGCAGTTTCGAGAACGACACCACCGATTTCGCTTGCTTCGACAACGTCGAGTCTCCTGACGTTTAGATAGGACGAGCGGTCCTGGGGCGATCGCGCGGAACGGAACCCGCTATCACCGGACACACGTAGGCCGAAACCTCGACGCCGTTCGCCGAGGTACCGACCGAGGACGTTTCAGGACTTATGAAGTGCAATGGCGAGCCCAGTCGACCTCCTCGCTGGGCTACTTGATCTCCGCGGCCGCGCCTTGTTCCTCCAGCTTGGCCTTGATGGTCTCCGCCTCCTCCTTGCTCACCGCCTCTTTGACGGTTCCGGGGGCGTTGTCGACCACCTCCTTCGCCTCCTTGAGACCGAGGCTGGTGACCTCGCGGACGACCTTGATCACCTGGATCTTCTTGTCTCCGACTCCGGTGAGGACGATGTCGAACTCGGTCTGTTCTTCCTCGGCCGCGCCGCCTCCTCCGGCGGCACCCGGCATGACCGCAGCGACGGGGGCCGCCGCAGACACGCCGAACGTGTCCTCCATCTTCTCCTTGAGCTCCGCCGCCTCGAGGACGGTGAGCGATCCAATCGCATCCAGCAACTCGTCGACTTTGCTCATCTAGTTGGCTCCCTGCTCTGTGTCCCCTGCCGCCCGCACCTTGGCGACCTCCTCGATCATATACATCACGTCGCGGATCAAACCGCCTAGAACACCCGCGATCCCGGCGACGGATCCCGTCAAACCGCCCGCGATACTCCCCAGAAGCTCCTGGCGCGATGGCAGGTCGGCCATCGCCTTAACGTTGCTAGGAGTTACCACCTGACGCTCGACCAGCGCGATCTTCACGATGGGTCGGCTGTCATGCTCCCTGGCGAAATCGCGGATTATCTTGGCCGGCGTCACCGGGTCGCTCCCGCCGAGGAGAAGGGCAGAGGGCCCGACCAGATGCTCGTCCAGCGCGTCAAGCTCGAGTCCCTCGATGGCACGCCGCGTCAGGGTGTTCTTGACCACCCTGTATTCCAACCCTCCGTCGCGCACCTTCGCCCGAAACTCCGTGATCTCCTTCACGTCCAAACCGGTGAAGTCGGTCAGGAATATCGTGTCGGCGTCACGCAGCCGCGTCGCCAGCTCCTCGGCGGCCTGGTGTTTCTCCTCGAATCGCATCCTGCTCTATGCCCCCTCTGCGCCGGCGGCTGCGATGCTACCTGGCACGACGGAAAAGGTTCGGGTCGATGGAGACGCCCGGTCCCATTGTCGAGCTGACCGTCACGCTCTTCACGAACGTGCCCTTGGCGGCCGACGGCTTGTTACGGACGATCGCATCCGCGATCGTGTCGAAGTTCTCCATTAACTTGCTGGCCTCGAAGCTCACCTTGCCGATCGGCGCGTGGACGTTGCCCGTCCGATCCACGCGGAACTCGATCTTGCCCGCCTTCGCCTCACCCACCGCGCGACCGACATCCATGGTCACCGTGCCGGCTTTCGGCGTCGGCATCAGGCCTCGAGGACCGAGGACGCGGCCCAGCTTGCCCACCTCCTTCATCAGGTCGGGCGTCGCGATGGCCACATCGAAGTCCAGCCAACCACCTTCGATCTTCTCCATGTACTCGGTCCCGACGTAGTCCGCGCCGGCCTCTTCCGCCTCGCGTGCCGGATCGCCCTGGGCCAGAACGAGGATGCGCACCGTGCGGCCGGTTCCTGCCGGCAGGACGACGGTTCCGCGGACGATCTGGTCGGCCTTTCTGGGGTCGACACTGAGCCGGAAGACGACTTCCACCGTCTCATCGAACCCGGCGAACGCCATCTCCTTCACCTTCTCGATCGCGGCTGGGGGCTCCAGCTTGGAGCCGGGCTCGACGGTCCCGACCGCATCCCTGTACTTCTTCCCGCGGCCAGCCATCAGTCCGCCACCTCGATTCCCATCGATCGGGCCGTTCCGGCGATCATCTGAGCCGCCGCATCCAAATCGTTCGCGTTGAGGTCCTCCATCTTGATCTCGGCGATCTTGCGGAGTTGATCACGCGTGACGGTGCCAACCTTCTCCCGGTTCGGCTCGGGTGAGCCCGAGGAAATGCCCGCCTCCTTCTTGAGCAACTCGGCCGCCGGGGGCGTCTTCGTGATGAAGGTGAAGCTCCGGTCCGCGTAGACCTTGATCTCGACCGGAATGATCGTCCCGCTCTGAGCCGCCGTCTTGGAGTTGAACTGCTTACAGAACTCCATGATGTTGACGCCGTGCTGTCCCAGCGCCGGCCCCACGGGCGGCGCTGGATTCGCTTGCCCCGCCCGTATCTGCAGCTTGATGAAACCGATCTGCTTCTTCGCCATCTATCAGCTCGTTCGTTTCAGCCGGTTCGTTCGGTTAGTCGCTCTTGTCCGTTAGTCGAAACGCCGAAGAGAAATGCCACAGGTCGAGGCGCCTGAGGCGTACATTCGTACGCCGCAAGAAGCCGAGCCGAAGGGCAACGCCGAGATGGGGCATTTATCAAAGGCGTTTCTCAGTAGCCGCGCAGCTGCGTGTAATCCAACTCCACGCTCGTCGGTCGGCCGAAGAGGCTCACGTGCACCCGGACTTTGCCCTTGTCCGGGAACACCTCCTCCACGGTCCCGCTGAAATCGCTGAACGGCCCCTCGGTCACTTCTACGACCTGACCTTTCCGGAACGGGATCTCCTCCGTGGGGCCCGCCTCCTCCAGTTCGTCCGCGATCCCGAGGATCTTGTTGACCTCATCCTGCTTCAGCGCCTGCGGCTTGGTTCCGCCGCCGACGAACTTGATGACCCCCTGCGTGCTGCTGACTTTGTACATCGTGTCCTGGTTCAGGTTCATCTGGATGAGGACGTAGCCGGGGTAGAGACGCTTGGTCGACTTCACCTTTCGCCCCCCCTTGATCTCGACCACCTCCTGGGTCGGGACCACGACCTCGCGAATCGCCTTTTCTTCAGGCGTCTCGCCGGGCATCTCGGCGATCTTCCGCTCGAGCAGCGTCTTCACCTTGTTCTCATGCCCGGAATACGTCTGCAGGGCGTACCACTGGACATCCTGCTCGCTCTTCGTCTCAGCCACTGAACAGACCCACCAGCGTGCGCACGAACCACGAGAACACGCCGTCCATCACGCCGATGATGAACGCCAGTATGATGACGAAGATCAGGATTACGATTGTCGCGTTGCGAAGCTGCTCGCGATCGGGCCAAGTGACGCGTCGCATCTCGACCTGGACCTCTTCAACGAACGTCTGTGTCTTTCTCAGTATGCCAGCCAATTACCCCGGCTCCGATCCACTCGAGACGATCCGCGGCGACTCCGAAACTCCCCAGGGGACGGTTCCGAACCGGCGCCGAGCGCTCTCAGCGCGTTTCTTTGTGCGGTCTATGTGCGTTGCACCGAGGGCAGTACTTCTTGAACTCGACCCGCTCGGGATGCTGTCGCTTGTTCTTCGTCGTCGTGTAATTGCGCTCGCGGCACTCCGTGCACTCGAGCGTCACCGTGTCTCTCATCTTATTCGACGATGTCGGTGACGACGCCGGCGCCGACCGTGCGGCCGCCCTCGCGGATCGCGAAGCGCAGCTCCGTGTCCATCGCGATCGGCGTGATCAGCTCGACGTCCATGTTCACGTTGTCTCCCGGC